>NZ_JBVMAE010000004.1:0-259003 GCF_055597485.1 Crenobacter sp. CS_VA4 | reverse complement strand
GTGAAACGCCTCTGCGCCGATGATAGTGTGGCATTCGCCATGTGAAAGTAGGTCACCGCCAGACTCCCCATTCGCTTCGGAACCCCGGTTCCCGAGCACCCAAAGCCCCAGCTCAGCCGAGCTGGGGCTTTGTGCTTTGGCGCGCCACCACTGCCCCGTGCACGAACCCATGATTATCTCTTTAGAGCACGGCCCCATCGGCCCTTCTGCCAAGAGAGGCTCCGTCCGCCGCCAGTGGCGTTCTTTCTAGGCCAGGTTGATTGCGAGCCTGTTCGCCACCTTGCCGGCTTAGGGCGTGTGAGCGATCTAGTTCTGATTGGGTTCGGTGACGTCACTGGTGCTTGCTGTTGGCATTAAGTTGGCGAGATAGGTTCTATGTAGGGTGGTCACCATGGGGATAGTTTTTGCCTTTTCGTGTAGATAAGGGCATCCTTTGGTTGGGCAGCCGATGCGGGCATCGCGGCCATACAACTGGAATCGTTGCGAGTACAGGGATGAGTTTCGAGAATCAGGTAATAGAGGTGGCGCTGGCAGAGAAGGGCTATATGCCGGCGAGGGAATTGCTGTTGGCGGGGGTGGAAGAGGGTAAGGTGCTGCTTTTTCCTTCTTTCCCTTACGCCTTGCAGTCGGATGAGCTGCGCTGGCTGGATCCCGCTATCGCAGATCCGAAGCGCAAGAATATCAGCCTCGATCCGGTTGGTGGCGCCTTGCACGGTGTAGTGGGCGATGTGGCGGCCCAGGCGGCAGTGCGTGGACTGATCCAGCGTTATTTCGAGGCGGCTAGCGAGCTAATCGATAATCTGTTTCCCGAGTATCGCGGGCATTTGCGTGCGGCGCCGACCAGCTTGCGTCTGCACCGGGTGGAAACACGGAAAAGCTCCTGGCGCAAAGACGATAGCCGGCTGCACGTCGATGCTTTTCCGTCTCGGCCGAATTACGGTGAGCGAATTCTGCGGGTCTTCATGAACATCAATCCGGCGGGTGTGCCGCGGGTCTGGCGGGTTGGCGAGCCATTCGACGCGGTGGCGGCCCATTTTCTGCCGCAGCTGCCTCGACAGTGGCTGGGTTCGGCGGCACTGCTCGCGGTGCTAAAAATCACCAAGCAGCGACGCAGTGCCTACGATCACATCATGCTGAAGCTGCACGATGCGATGAAGGCCGATCTGACGTATCAGCGCGATTGCGGTCAGCAGACGGTGCCGTTTCCGCCTGGGGCGGGCTGGGTCTGTTTTTCCGATCAGACGTCGCATGCGGTCATGTCGGGGCAATTCATGCTGGAGCAGACGTTCTTCTTGCCAGCGGCAGGCATGGCGCGGCCAGAGCGGGCCCCGCTGGCCATTTTGCAACGACAAACCGGTTGGGTGCTGATCTAGCGGTAATGCAGTGTGGGTGAAAGAGGTTGGTCGAGCGCTGGTTCGGCCAACCTTTTTTGTTTGGTCGAAGCGCGCGATGAGTGGCGGCCTGTTGTTGGCGATCCGTGCGAACGGAGATGGGCGGCATCGAGACGAGAGTTGCCGGGACCGTAAAACGGAAAACGCCGTGAACAAAATTGTTCACGGCGTCGAATTTGGCTCCCCGACCAGGGCTCGAACCTGGGACCTGCGGATTAACAGTCCGTCGCTCTACCGACTGAGCTATCGGGGAATCGATGAGTTGCGTACTATACGGATAGCGCTATGGGCTGTCAATGCTTTGTTTCAAAATTTTTCAGGGGATGTCGGGCATTAATCGGCTCTAAATGGTAAATCGTTGCCGATAAAGGGTTTTTTCTGTTGATAAATGTCGGACTTGTCCCTATGTATTAGGGCTTAGGAGGGGGCTGGATGAGGCCTGCTTCGGTATCGGGGATTAAAGGGGTAAAGATGGATCAGAAGTGGCAACAGTGGGCGACAGAGCATGGAGCGGAGCTGGATGAATCCGGCGTGCTGCGCGTCGCCGATGAGGTGGCGCAGCGAGAGGCGATCGCGATGGGGCAGGGATTTGCTCCATTGACCGAATGGTCGCTAATCCGCCTGCAGGGCGAGGACACCTTGGCTTTCCTGCAGGGACAGCTGTCCAGTGATCTGCGCGAGGTGACGCCTGAGCATAGCCAGTACAGTACCTATTCCACCGCCAAGGGGCGGATGCAGGCGAACGTTCTGGTATGGCAGTACCGGGGGGCGTATTACCTGATGCTGGCGCGTGACCTGGCAGAAGCGCTACACAAGCGCCTGTCGATGTTCATCATGCGTGCCAAGGTCAAGGCGGAGCTGGTAACAGCCGAGTGGACGTTAATCGGCCTGATCGGGCAGGCGGCCGAGGCACAGGCTCGCGCGCATTTCGGTGCTATTCCGAATGAAGCACATCAGGCGGTGGCAGCCGATGATGGCATTCTGCTGCGTTTGCCGAGCGGTGCGTTGTTGTGGGCGCAATCCGGGGTCGATACGACCGCAGCAGACGGCCTGCTTGACGTCGCACCGCTGATTGGTTCGCAGCCTTGGCGCTTGCTGGATATCCGGGCCGGGATTCCCTGGATTGTTAAGGCAACCAGCGAGGCATTCGTCGCTCAGATGGCGAATATGGAACTGATTGGCGCGGTCAGTTTCAAAAAAGGGTGTTACCCGGGACAGGAAATTGTGGCGCGCACCCAATATCTGGGCAAGCTGAAGCGCCGCCTTTACCGGGTCGCTGTGTCGGAGGGCATTGCCTGCGGTGATGAATTGATCAGCCCCACGATGGGTGACCAGGCGATCGGTATGGTGGTCAATGTGGCGCAGGCCGGCGAGAGGAGTTGGGAGGCGTTGGTCGTGGTGCAATCGAATTGCTGGGAGGGCGGGGTCTTTGTCAAAGATCGTCCGCTATTGGCATTGCAGCAAATGACCTTGCCCTATCCACTGGAGTCAGAACAGGCGTTGCAATAATAATATGAGCTTGACCTTTGTAAACGAAGTTGGCTAAATTGCAATAGTAGGTTCTTTTATCAGGGGAAACAAATGGATATCTCTCAGCTGGATTATGCTCAACTGGTTGCGTTGAAGGCCGATGTGGAGCGTGAAATCAAGTCACGTGAATCGGAAGAAAAAGCCAAGGCAAAACGCCAGATCGTTGAACTGGCCAAGACGTATGGTTTGACCATCGAGGATGTACTCGGCAAGACGCAGGGCGTGCGTAAGCCGGTTGAAGCCAAATATCGCAACCCTGATGATGCTTCGATGACCTGGACCGGTCGTGGCCGTAAGCCTGTTTGGGTTCAGCAGCATCTGGATGCGGGTAAAACCCTGGAAGATCTGGCCGTTTAAGCTTCTCCGCATCCGCCATCACCAACCCCGCCGTGTTGTCCCGGTGGGGTTTGTTTTTGTCGTGGAGGAATTGTCGCGCGGGACGGACTTTTGCATGTCATTATCATGGCGTTTGAATCTCGCTTGCGCGGAGAATGCCATCTTGTCGGTTGTTGCCGTTTATTCGGTGGCGCTGCATGGGTATTCGCCTTGGTACTTAACGATGCTACTGAGACTGTTCTCGTCTTCTTCATCATCCGATCGGCCGCTGGATCCTTTTGCTAACCGTGAGGCGGCCGCGGCGTGGGTGCAGCGGCAAGTCGCGGACCATGGGGCGGGCGTGCACGAGCAGTTGCTGGCGTTGCTGGCCGGCTTCAATGGTGTGAATGAGGCAGCGATGCCGCCTGCGCTCGGCCAACTGGATGCGGTGTTGACGCTCAATCGGCTGACGCAGAGCGAGCAGGAGCGTCTGATGAGCCGGTACCTGGCGCTTGGGCGCTTGCCGAGGTCGGCCGAACGCGAACTGAGGCGACGCTTGGCGGCGTACGGGCAGGCGTTCCTCGCGGCATATGACCGGTTCGCGGCGATTGCCGGAGCCGATCGGGCGGGGGGCGAGTGGTCCGGCCAGCGGCCGCGGCTGATCGCGGCGCAGCTCTATTATCTGAACGAGCAATTGTGTTGGACGCTGATCGGTCACGGCACTCCGGCGGCGGCCTTCTGGCGGCGGGTGAAAACGCTCTATGCGCAGGCCGAGTTGTGGCGTATCGAAACGCAGCCGGTTGAGTTGTTCGAGGCGGTATCGACGACCATCCAGGATCTGTTCATCGCGACGCAGCTATTGGGGTTGCTCGCGCGGGCAATCTGAGCCAGCGGCAGGTGGTGCTGGCGCATGCCCTGCTGCCGCGACTGTCGCCTCGCGTTGTGCTGAGTGGCACGCCCACGGAAGGGGGATTTGCGCTGGCGCTATCCGATGTCGGGCCGGCGCGCCGTGTGGTGGCGGCTTCGGCCGCGGAAGAGGGGGCATGGCGCTACCTGGACACTGCAACCCTGACGGCGACGCTGCACGGTTGGCTGGTGGGCTTGGAGACGGGTTCCTTGCCGGCCGAATTGGCAGGGCTGTTGCGGATGGGGCAGGATGGCCCCTTCCTGCGGTTGTTGAGCCGGGAGTGGGCCCCGCAGCCTAGTCGGGTCGAGCGGGCGCGACGGGTGGCGGTGACGGGGCAGGAAATCGAGGTGGAGCATCGTTTGCCGGCGATACATCGGCTGTTGCGGCAGGAGGGTGATGGGGCGGCGCCGGAAGTGCGTCAGAACGGCACGGCAGTGCCGGAGGCGGCGGCGGTCAGGGTCTATGGCTTCGTCTCGTCGCGACGCCGCGACCGGATCGCCGAGGCGGTGGCGCAGCATCTGCAGGAGGAACCGGCAGCGGAGCCGGCGATTCCGCCGGGGGAGGCTGTTCCGTCGCGTTGGCTCGTGCAGGACGTGAGCGATAGCGGGGTGGGCGTGACCTTGCCCGTGGCCGGTAACGAGTGGGTGGCGTTGGGAGGGTTGTTTGCATTTCGCCGTCCGCAAGCCGGGAACTGGGGCCTGGCGCTGGTGAGGCGGCTGAAGCGGCAGGGCCGTGACAACTTGTTTCTAGGCGCCGAGCGGCTGTCATCGCAAGTGGTCGCCGCTTCGATCCGGGCGCTGGCCGGAGCGGGGGCGGAGGGACTGGGGGCCGAATGGTACTGGCAAGACGGCGAGATCGCGCTGTTCCTGCCTTGCCGGCACGCCGGGCGCCGGGTGCACGCGCTGTTGCTGCCATTGGCAAGCTACGCACCGCAGCGGCAGTGCTATCTGAGCGCGCGCGGCAAGCTGTTTCCGGTGACGCTGCAGGGAGTGCTGGGGAGCGGCAGTGACTGGTGCCTCGCCGAGGTCGCGCTGACCCAATCGTTGGACAGCTTGCCGGATGGTGCGTAAGCGCCGCGCACCGGGTCATAAAAAAAGCTGGCCGAAGCCAGCTTTTCAGTCGACGGAGTTCCGGAGTGCTCAGCGCAGCTGGTTCAGCACCGCGTAGATCGGGCTGAGCACGGCCTCGCCGAGGCGCAGGCTGCGTTGGCCGCTCCAGCCATAATCGTCGTCGGGCAGGTTGGCGTTGTCCTTGAACGGCATCTCCAGCGTGTAGGCCAGGCAGTCGAACTGGTTGCCGACGTAGGCGGTGGCCATCGACAGGTCGGCCTGGCCGGCCTCTTTCTTGGCGTAGCCATGCTCGTCCTGGAAGTCCGGGCTGGCCAGCAGCAGGTGGTGCTTGAAGCACTCTTCCAGTTCGGCCAGGCGCGGCGAGTAGTTCGGGATGCCTTCGTTGCCGGCGACGAACACGTACGGCAGGCCCTCGTCACCGTGGATGTCGAGGAACAGGTCGACGCCGGTCTCGTGCATCTTGTTGCGCACGGCCAGTACTTCCGGGCTGCGTTCGGCGGTCGGGTTCAGCCATTCGCGGTTCAGGTTGGCGCCGGCGGCGTTGGTGCGCAGGTTGCCGAGTATCGAACCATCCGGGTTCATGTTCGGCACGATGTAGAAGGTGGCGCGGTCGAGCAGGGCGCGCGAGGTCGGGTCTTGCGGATCGAGGAGACGCGACAGCAGGCCTTCGATGAACCATTCGGACATCGTCTCGCCCGGGTGCTGGCGGGCGATGATCCAGACCTTCAGGTCGGATTCGACTTCGTGGCCGATGGTCAGCAGGTTGATGTCGCGGTCCTGGATGCTGGAGCCGAGGTCAGTGACCTGGCAGAGGCCGGAGCCCTGCGCCTGGCCGATCAGGTTAAGGTGCTGTTCGTTCGAGTACGGCTCGAAGTAGGCGTAGTAGATGCTGTTGGCGAGCGGGGTGTGCTCGATGGTCATCACCTGGCCGTCGTAGTGGGTCGGCACGCGGAACCAGTTGATCCGGTCGTACGACGCCATCGCCTGGTAGTCCTGCCAGCCGGTGGGATAGGCACACTGGCCGGCGTTGAGGAACTTCATCTGGCAATATTGGTAAGCGGCGCCTTGCAGCCGGAAGTAGAACCACTGCGCGAAATCGGAAGCATTGTCCTTGCGGATATTGAGCTGGATATCGTCGAAGCGCTCGAGGGAGGCAACCTCGATACTGCCGGCGTCAAAGTGGCTGCTGATTTTCATGCGGGTCAACCTGCTGGATCTGTCTTCAAGAATCTGAATTCTACTCCCGCTTGGCCACGAGGCCAAAAAAACGGCCCCTCGTGGAGGGGCCGTCTCTGGGTGTGGAGCGTTAGGGCTCAGGCGGCGCCGTTGGCGCGGCGGGTCGACTTCACCGCTTCGCTGGTGGCGTTGCCGGCGGCGCGCAGGTTGGCTTCGGCCAACTCGCTGACCTGCTTGGCGGTATTGCTGACGCTGCTGGCGGCGGCGGTGGCCGAGGCGAGCGCCGACTTGATGCCGTTGACCACCACTTCCGAGCCGGCCGGGGCCTGCTTGGCGAAGCTGTCGAGGCTGCTGCTCAGCGTTTTGTTCAGCTCGTCCAGATGGCTTTCGGCCAGCTTGGTGAATTCGCCGTGCGTTTGCGACACGATGTCGTAGGCTTGACGCGAGTTGCTGACGGCCTGTTCGACCGACTGGCCGGCGACCTTATTCAGGTGGTTGAGCGCCTGTTGCGGATCCTTGATGTTGGCCAGCTCGCGAGCGTGGGCAACGTTTTCTTCGAGCAGTTGCTTGGACAGTTCGATGTTCAGACGGACCAGGCGTTCGGTCCCTTCCAGCGAGATCTGGGCAAAACGCAGCGCCGACTCGATACCGCTCAGAGACAGCTTGCTCAGGGATTCATTGGTGGCAGTCATTCTGTTGGACCCTCACGTGGTAAGTTGGCGGGTGGTCTTAAATTTGTATGTCATTGCGCGGTGCACAATGAGCAAACAATCTAGCACGCAATCCGCGTGCTACCTAGAAGTTTTGCTCTAGCGGGTTTGATCCTGTGATAAATTCGCAACGATGCAGCACACGATAAAAACGGGAGCGTTAGATGAGTGTGGAGAAGAGGATTATCAAAAAATACCCGAACCGTCGGTTGTACGATACGGCGACGAGTTCGTACATCACGCTGGGGGATGTGAAGCAGCTTGTGCTCGATCAGGTGGCAATCCAGGTGATTGATGCCAAGAGCAAAGACGACATTACCCGCGGCGTGTTGCTGCAGATCATCCTCGAGGAAGAGAACGGCGGTAGCCCGATGTTCAGCTACGAAGTGCTGACCCAGTTCATCCGCTTCTACGGCCAAGCGATGCAGGGCATGATGGGGCCGTTCCTGGAAAAGAATCTGCAGCTCTTCTCGCAGCTGCAACAAAAGATGCAGGAACAGAGCCACGCGATCTACGGCGACAACGGCATGTTCAACGCCAAGATGTGGTCCGAGTTCCTCAACTACCAGGGGCCGGCGATGCAGAACATGATGTCGAACTACCTCGACCAGAGCACCCAGCTCTATCTCGATATGCAGACCCGGATGCAGGAGCAGGCCAAGCAGCTGTTCACCGGTTTCGGCTTTCCCGCCTACCCGACGACCGGCGACAAGAAGGACGACAAGAAGGACGACGAGAAAGACGACGAGAAAGACGACGAAAAAGAGGGTTGACCGTCCGCGCTGGTTCGGCCGAGCGCTTCGCGGCAGGCCGGACCAGCCCTCTGAAAGGCGACCCGAGTGGTCGCCTTTTTTGCGGCCGGCATGAAAAAAGGCGCCACCGGAAGGTCGCGCCTTTTGTGCTTCGGCCAAGCTCGAAGGTTGGCCGAACCGCGGCGATCAGCCGCCGATCTTTTCCTTGCCGCCCAGGTAGGGACGCAGCACCGCCGGCACGGTCACCGTGCCATCGGCGTTCTGGTAGTTTTCCAGCACCGCCACCAGCGTGCGACCGACCGCCAGGCCGGAGCCGTTCAACGTGTGTACGTAACGGTTCTTGCCGTCCTCGTCCTTGAAGCGCGCCATCATCCGGCGGGCTTGGAAGTCGCCCATGTTCGAGCAGCTCGATATCTCGCGGTAGGTGTTCTGCGCCGGCAGCCACACTTCCAGGTCGTAGGTCTTGGTCGAGCCGAAGCCCATGTCGCCGGTGCATAGCGTCACCACCCGGTACGGCAGCTCCAGCGCCTTGAGGATGTTTTCGGCGTGGCCGACCATTTCCTCGAGAGCAGTGAACGAGTTGTCCGGATGCTCGATGCGCACCATCTCGACCTTGTCGAACTGGTGCTGGCGGATCAGGCCGCGGGTGTCGCGGCCGTGGGAGCCGGCCTCGGAACGGAAGCACGGCGAGTGTGCAGTCAGCTTCACTGGTAGCTCGTCGAGCTTCAGTACGCTGTTGCCGACGGTGTTGGTCATGGTGATTTCCGAGGTGGAAATCAGGTACTGGTCGACGGTGCCTTCTTCGCCGCCGCGGGTCACCTTGAACATGTCTTCGGCAAACTTCGGCAACTGGCCGGTACCGAACAGCGCGCTGTCGTTGACGATGTACGGGGTGTACATCTCGGTGTAGCCGTGCTCGTTGGTGTGGGTGTTGAGCATGAACTGCGCGAGCGCGCGGTGCAGCTGGGCGATCTCGCCGCGCAGCACGGTGAAGCGCGCGCCGGACAGCTTGGCGCCGGTTTCGGCGTCGAGGCCGAGCGGGGTGCCGACGTCGACGTGGTCCTTCACTTCGAAATCAAAGCTCTTCGGCACACCGACGCGGCGCACTTCGACGTTGTCGTTTTCATCGTCGCCGACCGGCACCGACTCGTGCGGCAGGTTGGGGATATTCATCAGCCAGCTGTCGAGCTTGCCCTGCACCAGTTCGAAGGCGTTCTCGGCGGCTTTCAGTTCGTCGCCGAGGGTGGCCACTTCGGCCAGGATCGCGGAGGCGTCCTCGCCCTTGCGCTTGGCTTCGCCGATCTGCTTGGAGGTGGCGTTGCGCTTGGCCTGCAGTTCCTGCATGCGGGTCTGCAGCGCCTTGCGCTCGTTTTCCAGCGCGCTGAACGCGTCGCTGTCCAGTTGATAGCCACGCGCCGCCAGGCGGGCGGCGACGGTGTCGATGTCGCTGCGAAGCAGTTGGATGTCGAGCATGTGTCGGGATCCTGTTGTTCTTGATCGTGTGTTTTAGTCGTCGTGTTGCGAGCCGGCGTCGGCGTCGAGTTCGCGCAGGAAGGCGAGCTTCTCGGCGATCTTGCTCTCGAGGCCGCGCGGCACCGGCTCGTACCAGCGCACGTCCTCGAGGCCGTCCGGCAGGTAGGTCTCGCCGGCGGCGTAGGCGTGCGGTTCGTCGTGGGCGTAGCGGTAGTCGTGACCGTAGCCGAGTTCCTTCATCAGCTTGGTCGGCGCATTGCGCAAATGCACCGGCACCGGTCGCGACTTGTCCTGCGCCACGAAGGCTCGGGCCTGATTATACGCCTTGTAGCCGGCATTGCTCTTGGCGGCGATCGCGAGATAGATCGCCGCCTGACCGAGCGCCAGCTCGCCCTCGGGGCTGCCGAGCCGCTCGTAGGTGTCGGCGGCGTCGAGCGCCACGCGGGCGGCGCGCGGGTCGGCCAGGCCGATGTCTTCCCAGGCCATCCGCACCAGCCGGCGCGCCAGGTAGCGCGGGTCGGCGCCGCCGTCGAGCATCCGGGTCAGCCAGTACAGCGCGCCGTCCGGGTTGGAGCCGCGTACTGACTTGTGCAGCGCCGAGATCTGATCGTAGAACGCGTCGCCGCCCTTGTCGAAGCGGCGAGCGTTGACGGTGAGCACCTCGCCGAGGAAGGCGGCGTCGATTCGGCCAACCTTGCGCGCCAGCGCGGCGGTGCGGGTCTGCTCGAGCAGGTTGAGGAAGCGCCGCGCGTCGCCGTCGGCGTAGCCGATCAGCGTGTCGACCGCCGCGTCGTCGAATTCCAGTGTGCCGAGTGCACCGCCCGCCGTGACCCGGCCGAGCAGGTCGCGCAGCTCGGCGTCGCTCAGGGCGTTGAGCACGTAGACCTGCGCGCGCGACAGCAGCGCCGAGTTGACCTCGAATGACGGGTTTTCGGTGGTGGCGCCGATGAAGGTGAACAGCCCCGACTCGACGAAGGGCAGGAAGGCGTCCTGCTGGCTCTTGTTGAAGCGGTGCACCTCGTCGACGAACAGGATGGTCGGCCGGCCGGACTGCACCAGCGCGGCGTGGGCGCGCTCGACCGCGTCGCGGATGTCCTTGACGCCGGACAGTACCGCCGACAGCGGGATGAACTCGGCGTCGAAGCTGCCCGCGAGGATGCGCGCGAGGGTGGTCTTGCCGACGCCGGGTGGCCCCCACAGGATCATCGAGTGCGGGGTCTTGGCGTCGACCGCCAGGCGCAGCGGCTTGCCCGGGCCGATCAGGTGCTGCTGGCCGATCACCTCGTCGAGCGTGGTGGGCCGCAGCGCTTCGGCCAACGGTTTTTTCGGCTCGGCGGCAAACAGGTCGTTCATCGCTTTACTGGTCGCTCATCACGTCGGCGCCCTTGGGCGGGACGAAGCTGAAGTGCTCGGCGGTGATTGCCGGGTTCTTCTTCATATTGCTGAACGACAGCTTGGTCAGGTTGCCGAAGCTGTCGGTCAGCTCCATCGCCACCAGGTTGTTGTCGGCGAAGCCCATCCGGATCGCCTGGAAGCTGTTCTCGGTCTTCTTCGGGCTGGCGGCGAGCCACTCGATGTTGCCCTGGCGGCCGACTTCGCGCAGCAGGTAGTCGTGTTCGATCGCGTTGCTGCCGGCGAGCAGCGCCGCCGGGCTGCTGCCGAGCGCGGCGTCGAGCGGCCGGGTGGTGACCTGCGCCAGCTCCTTGTCGTACACCCACAGCCGCTTGCCGTCGCCGACGATCAGCTGTTCGTACGGCTTGGTGTAGCTCCAGCGGAACTTGCCGGGGCGGGAGATTTCCAGCGTGCCGCTGGCGTTGTCGGTCTTGCCCTGGTTCGACACGGTTTGCGAGAAGCTGGCCGACAGCGTCTTGCTGCCGGCGACGAAGGCCTTGAGCTGGGCGATCGCGGCGGCGTTGGCCGACAGCGGCAGCGCCAGCGTGGCGGCGATCAGGGTCAGCGCGAGTTTTTTCATGACTATCCCTTGGCGGAACCGCCCGCAGGGGCCGTTCCGGTAAATGGCAGAGGCCTTCTAGATCAGGCGCAGGCCGAAAAAAACAACTGTTTGCCGGGCTTCGACCCAGGCTGTAACGGCTTGGTTTCCGGCCGGCTCATCTGGCCGAAGGGCGCCGGAGGCAATGGGCTATCTTACCGTGCCGGGCGAGGCGTGAAAAATCGGCCCGGCCGGCGCGCGGGCTTGGCGGCATCCGGCGGCTGGCCAGCACAACAAAAGGCCGCGAGCGGCGCGGCCTTTTGTCAGAGCGGAAACGGTGCCGTTCAGCTGAACTTGTTGGTGATCGGGTAGCGCCAGTCCTTGCCGAAGCCGCGGTGGGTGATGCGCGGGCCGACCGGCGCCTGGCGGCGCTTGTACTCGTTGATCTTCAACAGCCGCACCACGCGGCGCACGTCGGCCTCGGCGAAACCGTCGGCGATGATCTCTTCGGCCGACATATTGCCCTCGACGTAGCGCGCCATGATCGCGTCGAGCACGTCGTACGGCGGCAGGCTGTCCTGGTCTTTCTGGTCCGGGCGCAGCTCGGCGGACGGCGGGCGGGTGATGATGCGGGTCGGGATGATCTCGCTCTGGCTATTGCGCCACTCGCACAGTTGCACCACCAGCGTCTTGGCCACGTCCTTCAGCACCGCGAAGCCGCCGGCCATGTCGCCGTACAGCGTGCAGTAGCCGGTGGTCATTTCCGACTTGTTGCCGGTGGTCAGCACCAGATTGCCGGTCTTGTTCGACAACGCCATCAGCAAGGTGCCGCGGATCCGGGCCTGCAGGTTCTCCTCGGTGGCATCTTCGGCGAGGCCGGCGAACGACGGCGCCAGCGCGGAAACGAAGCTCTCGTACATCGGCCAGATCGCGATCTCGTCGTACTTCACCTCGAGGCGTTGCACCATGTCGCGGGAGTCGTCGACGCTGATGTCAGCGGTGTAGCGCGACGGCATCATCACCGCGTGCACCCGGTCGGCGCCGAGCGCGTCGACCGCGACCGCCAGCGTCAGCGCCGAGTCGATGCCGCCGGACAGGCCCAACAGAGCGCCCGGGAAGCCGTTCTTGCCGATGTAGTCGCGCACGCCGATGGTCAGCGCGCGGTAGACGCTTTCGACCGGGCCGGGCAGGGTGGCCTGCTTGGCCGGCCGGATGTCGCCGTCGACCACCTCGACGATCAGCAGCTCGTCGTCGTAGGCGGCCGCCTGCGCGACCACCTCGCCGGCCTTGTTGAGCGCGAACGAGGCGCCGTCGAACACCAGCTCGTCCTGGCCGCCGGTCAGGTTGACGTACGCGAGCGGTACGCCGGTTTCCTCGACCCGGTAGCGGGCGATGTCGTGGCGGGTCCCGATCTTGTTGCGGTGGAACGGCGACGCGTTCAGCGCGACGATCACCTCGGCGCCGGCGTCGGCGGTTTCGGCGGCTGGCTCGATCGACCAGACGTCCTCGCAGATCAGCACGCCGACCTTCACGCCGTTCTGCTCGAACACCAGCGGCGCGGCGCCCGGGGTGAAGTAGCGGCACTCGTCGAACACTTCGTCGTTCGGCAGCAGCATCTTGTGATACTGGCCGAGTCTATTGCCATCGCGCAGCACGGTGGCGGCGTTGAAGCACTCGTTGCCGAGCTTGACCGGGTGGCCGACCACCAGCGTGATGCCGTCCAGCTCCAACAGCTCGTCCATCGCCAGCGCGCAGGCGCGGTAGAAGTGGTCGCGCAGCAGCAGGTCTTCCGGGCTGTAGCCGGTCAGTGCCAGCTCCGGCGTTACCAGCACGTCGGCGCCGGCGGCCATCGCCTGGTGGGCCAGCGCGAGGATTTTCTGGGTATTGCCGGCGATGTCGCCGACGATGGGGTTGAACTGGGCAAGCGCGAGTCGCATCTTGTAGGCAGCCATCAAAATTCGGGAATGAGGCGATTTTACCGCAAATGCGGGCGATTCCCGAAAAAGGAGACAGGTTTGAAAGTCGCTGTCGGTGACACGATCGCGGGGATTGCGGCCCCGCAGTGGGACGCGCTGGGCGGGGCTGAAACGCCGTTCACCCGCCACGCCTGGTTGGACGCGCTGGAGGCGAGCGGCGCGGTCGGCGGCGACACCGGCTGGCAGCCGCTGCCGCTGGCGGCCGAGCGTGGCGGGCAATTACGGGCCGCGGCGCCGGCCTACCTGAAGAGCCATTCGTACGGCGAGTACGTGTTCGACTGGGCCTGGGCCGATGCCTTCGAGCGGGCCGGCTTGGCGTACTACCCGAAGCTGCTGATCGCGGTGCCGTTCACCCCGGTCGAGGGGCCGCGGCTGCTCGGCAACGCCGGCCTGCTCGCCGGGGCCGCCGAGACACTGGTCCACGAGCACCGGCTGTCGAGCGCGCACGTGCTGTTTCCGTTGTCGGCGGAGCTGGCGACGTTGGCCGAACGCGGCTGGCTGGTCCGTCACGGCGTGCAGTTTCACTGGCAGAACCGGGCTTACCGCGACTTCGGCGACTTCCTCGACGCGCTCAACCGCGACAAGCGCAAGAAGATCCGCCAGGAGCGCCGCCGCGTCGCCGAGGCCGGCGTGACGGTGCGGGTGCTGGAGGGCGCGGCGATCGGCGCCGCCGACTGGGCGCTGTTCCACCGCGGCTACGTCAACACCTACCACGAACACCGCTCGACCCCGTACCTGAACCTGGATTTCTTCCGGCGCATCGGCGCGACGATGGCCGAACAACTGGTGCTGTTCGTCGCCGAGCGCGACGGCGAGCCGCTGGCGACCAGCCTGTGCGTCAGCGACGGCACCGCGCTGTATGGCCGTTACTGGGGCGCGCTCGCCGACGTGCCGCTGCTGCATTTCGAGCTGTGTTACTACGCCGGGATCGAGTACGCGATCGCTAAGGGCCTGGCGGTGTTCGAAGGCGGCGCGCAGGGTGAGCACAAGCAGGCGCGCGGCTTCGATCCGGTGCGCACCGCGTCGGCGCACTGGATCGCCGAGCCGTCGTTCCGCGCCGCGATCGATCGCTGGCTTGCCCGCGAGCGCACGGCGACGGCGGGTTATCTGGCCGAACTGGCCGCGCATTCGGCGTACCCGCCGGCATCGGGAAATTAGGCCGTTCATGAAAAAACCGTGCCGACGCTTGCCAAGCCGGAAGGCCCCCTTTATACTGCGCAGCCTCTGACGGCACTGCCGCCGGAGTCCCGGAGAGATGGATGAGTGGTTTAAGTCGCACGCCTGGAAAGCGTGTTCAGGGTAATACCCTGACGGGGGTTCGAATCCCCCTCTCTCCGCCAGAACACGAAAAGCCCCTGCTTCATGGCAATTTGCCGAAAAGCAGGGGCTTTTCCCATTTGTTTCTCCCGCCCAGCCTCGACAAATTGCGGTAAGCCAGGCTTCCAAAGCCACGGTGCCTTCGAGATTCCGCATTCGCGGTAATGCCCACCGCAACCTCGCCTCCTTGATCAATGTGCTTCGCAGGTCATCCCGAATGGATATTTGCGCGTTAAGTCTATGCGCGGACAGTGCCGGGTCTGGCGTCTCGTCACCCAGCCGGCAGCCGTCCGGGCCGACGTTCACACAATGACGTTCACACAATAAGGAAAAGCATGAAGCCAGTATGGTTTGATCTTCGTTGCCTGGCAGTGGCCGCGGGCATGGCGACGACCGTCTGTCACGCTGAAACGGTGGCGCGCTACGAGGAACTCAGACTGGGCGATGCCTACAGCGGAGTGGTCGCCATCGGCGACAGTAGCGCGACCAAGCAGATCGTGTTGCCCGCCGGCCCATGGCGGTTGATCCAGAAGGGGGAAGGGACAACGGCGGGAGCCCAAGGCGGGCGGCAGGACGGCAGGAAGTTCAAGGAGGAGGCCCTGGTGTTCGTGCAGACCGAGGGCCGGAAACTGCGCGCACTGTTGCAGGTACTCGGTACGGCGGAGTTCGCCACCGGTGTGGAGTGGCGCGATGAACCGTGCAAGCGCACGAATACCCTGTATCGCAATGCGTTCGACAGCAGCCCGTGGACGCAGACCTGCCTGCTGGTCAACCATGTGGTCGGCTCGCTGAGCCTGGCAGCGTCGACACGGCAGACTTTAAAAGCTATCGGTCTCCCGGTTCCGACCGCGGCGTTGGTCTCACAATTGACGCGTTATCAGCGCGGCGGCTTCCTGCAGGTGAGCGTGCTGACCAACCCGGCGTTCTGGGGCATCGACAGCCCACCGCAGGCTTGGAACGCATCGGCATGGCACAAGGACAACATCGCCGGCGATCCGGCGCGCCAGTCTTTCGCGCGCCAGTGGGAGCAGTGGTCCGAATCCTACGCGGGCCTGCTCGACAGCGAGTTCAAGGGGACGGCGGTGCCTTCCAACGGTAGCGCAAGCGATTTTCCGGCGTTCAGTTTCACCCCGTCGTAGGGGGCGTTGGCTGAGTTACGAGCCAGCGAGTAGGGCGCCGCCGGCTGGCGGCGCCAGTACCCCGGCTGCGGTGACGCTGGCGGAGTGCGCCCGATCGGCGTATGGTGGCGCCGCGCGTGCATTCTGGCGCACTCGCACGAGCCTCCCGTTAAGGACCGATGAAATGAATTCCCCCTACGGCAAAATCACGCTGGATGAACGCGACGTCGAGTTCAGCATGATTCGCGCGCAAGGTGCCGGTGGCCAGAACGTCAACAAGGTGTCCTGTGCGGTGCACCTGCGCTTCGATATCGCCAAGTCGTCGCTGCCCGAGTCGGTCAAGGACGCGTTGCTGGCGCTGAACGACCAGCGCATCTCGTCGGCAGGGGTGGTGATCATCAAGGCGCAGACCTCGCGCAGCCTGAAGCTCAATCAACAGGAAGCGCTGCAGCGGCTGCAGGAGCTAATCGACCGGGCTTGCGAGGTCGAGCGACCGCGCAAGGCCACCAAGCCGACCCGCGGTTCGCAGTTGCGCAGGCTGAAGAGCAAGGCGGTACGCAGTGATGTGAAGCGGCTGCGCGGCAAGCCGGCCGAGTGACCGACGCGGCGAAGGTGGGGGTACACTAGGGTATCAACACGAGCTCACTACTACGGAAATAATCATGGCCAAAGAAAAAGCGCTGGACCTGGATACCCTCGCCCTGCTGCAGTGGTGCGAGGAGGTGGAAGCGCTGCTGGTCGCCGCCGGCGCGACCCGCCAAGAGGCGCAGCAGCATATCGAGGAACAGGCCGAGTGGTTTACCGACCAGTTCTACGAGGGCCTGTCTGCCGAAGAGGCGGCCAAGGCGGCGTTGAACTGAGCGCTGTCGCCCGCGAGTCGTTCCCAAAGCCAGCACCGAGGTGCTGGCTTTTTGCATGGCGCCGCGGAGGGCGGCGTGCCGCCGCGCGGCCGGTTCGGCCAATGTTGACCGGCGGTTGGCCGGCCTCGCCGCGCTCACTTTCCCCTGCAGTTCGTCGCCTTACGGCGGGCCGGGACGTAACCGCATGCTAGAATCCGCCGGCGATCAACGGCGGTGTATCTATCTGTATGCAAAAGGTATTTTCGGTCATCGTGCTCGGCCTTATCCTGGCCGTACTGTTCCTGAACGGGCTGGCGATGTGGCTGGCGCTGCTCGGCGTGCTGGCGGCGGGCGGCTTCACGATCGGCTTGCTGCTGGTGTTGCAGCTGATGACGCGGATCGAGACGCTGCAGGGCTCGCTGCGCGAGTTGCACCGCGAGCTGCAGGGGCTGGACCAGAAGCTCGAGTGCGTGCCGGGCAAGCTCAACAGCGTCGAGGGCTTGTGCATCGAGATGCGCAACCGCTGTGCCAGCGAGCCCGACCATCTGGTGTAACGCCAGGGGCGATCCCGCTGGAGGTTGCGGGTGGATCCCCGCGCACGGTGCGCGGTTCGGCCAACATTTGTGCTTGCGGTTTGAATGGTTTGGGCCGATCAGCCGGGGGAGGGCTCCTTCTTCTTAATTCCTTCGATAAGCAAAATAACGGCGAAACAGCGACTTAGGCTTTTTGTGTTTAAAACGGCCTATTTTTCCCGCCGCAGGGGCTTGTCAGCACGAAATCGAATCGGTATAGTTCGCGCCTTGTTTGGTGGTGGTTAGCTCAGTTGGTAGAGCATCGGATTTTGATTCCGAGGGTCACAGGTTCGAACCCTGTACCGCCTGCCAGGATAATAAAAAAGCCCGTGGATTACTCCACGGGCTTTTTTGCGTCTGCTCGCCGGGTTTTATCCGGGCTTTTATTCGGCATTGCCTGTGGTGTGGTCCAGGGAGCCTCTAAAAACCGTCGCGAGCGGCACGCAGGCGAGGCGGACGGAGCGCAGAAACTGGAATGGACTTAATGTCCATGAGGATTTCCGATCGCTGGGCGTATCACAGATACGCACGCCGACCGCCCAACGACGCATCCGTGCTGCGCAGCAGGTTTTTGGAGGTTCCCTCCAGCAGAGGCGGCAGCCCGGCTATTAGCGCGTCGACCGCCACCCGCAGCCGCGCCGGCAGGTAGCGGTTGGCCGGCCACAGTGCGTGCAGGGCAAAGCCGTAGGCCGGCAGTTGCGTCAGCAGCGGCTCGAGTCGGCCGGCGCGCAAGGCGTCGGCGGCCAGCCAATGGGGTAGCCAGGCGATGCCCATGCCGGCTTCGGCCGCTTCGGCGATCGGCGATAGTTCGCCGAAGCGCAGCCGGCTCGCGACCGGGATGATCTGTAAACGGCCGTCCGCATCGTAGAAGCGCCATTCGCCTTGGCGGCCGTCTCGGGAGTAGACCACCGCCTGGTGTGCAGCCAGGTCGGCCAGCTCGGCGGGGCGGCCGTGGGCGGCGAGATAGGCCGGGGCGGCGCAGACGATCATCCGCTGGGTGCCGAGCCGGCGTGCCACCAGGTCGCTGCTGTCGGCGAGCGGGCCGCTGCGGATCACCAGGTCGATGCCGTCGGCGACCAGGTCGACCGGCCGATCGCTGTAGTCGAGTTCCAGCTCCAGCTCCGGATAGCGGCGCGCCAGTTCGAGCAGGATCGGCGTGACGCAACGTTGGCCGAACAGCACTGGCATGCTCACCCTCAGCCGCCCGACCGGTGCGTGCCGACCACCGTCCAGCTCGGCCTCGGCCTGTTCCAGTTCGGTCAGTGCGCGTACGCAGCGCTCGTAGTAGGCCTGCCCGTCGTCGGTCAGCCGCTGGCTGCGGGTGGTGCGCTGGAACAACCGCACGCCGAGCCGCTCCTCGAGTCGGGCGATGCTCTTGGCGACGGCCGAGCGGGTCAGGTGCAGCCGCTGCGCTGCCTGCGCGAAACTGCCCGATTCGACCACCTGCACGAAGGCGGCGATGCCGCTGAGCCGGTCGCTCATCGTTACTCTCCAATTGGCGAATTTATAGCGACAGTATTCGGAATTTTTGCCATCACTGGCAACTGAATATCGCCATTATGCTGCAAGCAGACGACCCAACCGGGGTCGAGGCACAAGGAGAGGCAGCGATGAGCGAAGTGATGCAGCAATGGCAGTTGTCGGCGTTTGGCCTGGCGAACCTGGAGCGAGTGACGGTGCCGGTCCCCACACCGGGGCCCGGCGAGATTCTGGTGCGGGTGGAAGCAGTGTCGCTCAACTACCGCGACAAGGTGATGGTGGAGAACGGCATGGGCCTGCCGCTGGCGTGGCCGTTCGTGCCGGCGTCGGACATGGCCGGCGAGGTGGTGGCGGTCGGCGCCGGGGTGCGCCGCTTCGCCGCCGGCGCGCGGGTGGTCAGTACCTTCTGGATGGGCTGGGAGGATGGCGAGCCGCCGGCAGCGTGGGGCCATGCGCACGGCCCGGCACTGGGCGGCGTCGGGCCGGGGATGTTGGCCGAATACGTGCTGCTGCACGAAGACTGGGCGGTGGCGGCGCCGCAGACGCTCGACGCGGTCGAGGCGAGCACCCTGAGCTGCGCCGCTCTGACCGCGTGGTTCGCGCTGGTCGAAACCGGCGGTGTGCGCGCCGGGCAGAGCGTGCTGATCCAGGGCACCGGCGGGGTCGCGCTGTTCGGCCTGCAGTTTGCGCTGGCGCACGGCGCGCGGCCTATCGTTCTGTCGGGCAGCGACGCTAAGCTGGAACGCGCGCTGGCGCTCGGCGCCACGCACGGCATCAACCGCCTGAGCTCGCCCGACTGGGCGCAGGCGGTGCGCGAGGCCAGTGGCGGCCGCGGCGTCGACCATGTGCTGGAGCTGGCCGGCGGCAGTGTGGCGCGCTCGCTCGACGCGCTGGCACCGGGCGGCCGGATCGCGGTGATCGGCCTGCTCGACGGCGCCGAGCTGACGCTGCCGACGGTGCCGATGATATTCAAGCGCGCGACGGTGACCGGCATCGGCGTCGGCCATCGCCGCGCGCTGGAGGACATGATCCGCGCGATCGACCGGAACGGCATCAAGCCGGTGATCGACAGCGTGCTGCCGTTTAACGAATTGCCGGCGGCGTTCGATCGCCTGGAGGCCGGTGCATTCGGCAAGGTGGTGGTGCGGGTCGCTGGCTGATTCGGCCAACCTTGCTAATGACAAACCCCGCCTGCGCGAGCAGGGCGGGGGTTGGTATTGAAGACCGAGCCGCTTAGTGGGCCTGTTGGGTCGAGCTCGGTGCTTGCTGAGCCTGCTGTTGGGCGAGGCGCTGTTCGTGCTGGATCACGCCGTTGGCGTCGCCCGGCTCGGCGAACACGGCGGCCGAGCTGGAGGCGAGGAGAAGGGCGATAAGGGTCTGCTTGATCATGGTCGTGCTCCTAACAAGAGTGGGTGTGGAGCAATCATTCCGTGCCGGCGGTTCTGGCAGGCGGCCTACTGATAGGCGTTTCTGCGGCTAATTTCAAAAAGGACTGTCGGTATCTTGTGCTGCAATGACGGTAACGATTGCGTTTATCTAACTGCTTGCTGCGTATGACAGTGGTTGTGTTGCTGTCATGAGGCAATTATACATAGTAACGTTAGTTATAATAACGCAATTATTCGAACTAGTCATTCAGAGAAATTGAACTAGAAGTAATGCTGCGACGAATCTGCCGGGCACAGGTGTCCGGCGGGGCACGGGGAAAGAGGAGAAGGGGGAGAGCCGCGCCGGACCGTGTGACAGGCCGGGAAGCGCTTAGCGCCAGTTGCCGTCGAGGATGGCGTGGGTGGCGGCCAGGCTGTCGAGCGCTAGCGTGCCGAACACCCGGCCGTGACCGGCCTGCGCGCCGTCACCGAAACGGCTGGCGATGAACAGCTCGGCGCTGGCCGGTTGGCTGTGGCGTCGCAGCAGTACCGCCTGCGCCAGCAGCACCAGTGTCTGCGCCAGCCGGCGGGCGTTGGCCTGCAGCAGCTCGGCCGGCTGGTGCAGCAAGGGCTCCAGGCCCTGCAGCTGCGCCAGCAGCCTAGTGTCGCCGTCGGCGCCTTGCGCCAGATCGGCCAGCAGTAAGGCGGCGCCGTCCGGTTCGCGCTGGATCGCACGCAGCACGTCCAGACACATCACATTGCCCGAGCCCTCCCAGATCGAGTTGACCGGCGCCTCGCGGTACAGCCGCGCCATCGGGCCGTCTTCGACGTAGCCGTTGCCGCCCCACACCTCCATCGCCTCGCCGGTGACCTCGAGCGCGCGCTTGCATACCCAGAACTTCGCCGCCGGGGTGACGATGCGTTTCCACGCCGCCTGCAGCGGGTCAGCGTCGGCGGTCTCGAACGCGGCGGCCAGCCGCATCATCAGCCGCGTGGCCGCCTCGCTCTCCAGCGCCAGGTCGGTCAGCACATTGCGCATCAGCGGCTGGTCGAGCAGGAGTCGGCCGAACACCTGACGGTGGCGGGCGTGGTGCAGCGCCTGCACGAAGGCCTGGCGGATCAGCGCGGCGCTGCCGATCACGCAGTCGAGCCGGGTGTGGGTGGCCATCTCGAGGATGGTCGGGATGCCGCGGCCTTCCTCGCCGATCAATAGCGCGTAGGCGTCACGGAATTCGACCTCGCAGCTCGAGTTGGAGCGGTTGCCGAGCTTGTCCTTCAGCCGCTGGATCTCGACCGCGTTCTTGCGGCCGTCCGGGCGCCAGCGCGGCACGAAAAAGCAGCAGATCGGTCCGTCGCCCGGGTTGCCGAGCCGCGCCACCACCAGGTGCGCGTCGCACATCGGCGCCGAGAAGAACCACTTGTGGCCGTTGAGCCGGTACTCGGCGCCGCGCCCGCCGCCGGCCACCGGCACCGCCCAGCTGGTGTTGGCGCGCACGTCCGAGCCGCCCTGTTTCTCGGTCATGCCCATGCCGATCAGCACCGACGCCTTGTCGGGCCACGGCAGGTCACGCGGATCGTGCTGGCGGGCGTACAGCTTCGGGCCGAGCGTGGCGAACAGCACGTCCTCCTTCTGCAGTACCGGGATCGCCGCGAAGGTCATCGTGGTCGGACACAGCGAGCCGGACTCGATCTGCGCCTGCAGGAAGTAGCCGGCGGTGCGCGCCGCCCACACGCCCGACTGCGGGTTGCTCCAAGGCAGGGCGTGCAGGCCCTGACTGCGCAGCAGCGACAGCAGCGCGTGCCAGCTGGGGTGGAATTCGACGCTGTCGATCCGTTCGCCGGTGCGGCTGTGCGTGTGCAGCTCGGGAGGGTAGCGGTTGGCCAGCGCGCCGAGCGCCAGCGTGTGCGCATGGCCGAGCTTGGCGCCGAAACGGGTCAGCAGTTCGGCGTTCCAGTCGGCGCCGGCGACGCTCAAGGCATCCTGCAGCACCGGGTCGCAGCTGTAGAGGTTGTAGTCGACCAGATCGGGCACCTGGTTGAACACGGCGTGGCTGGCTGGCGAAGTGCTCATCGTGATCCCCCCTTGAAAGAGCGCCGGTTCGCTGCCGGCTTCTTGTAGGGTAGTGCATGCCAGCGTGCTTGCCGGTGGGGCTAGGGCGTCGGGGCAGGAGGAGGGATTTGGGATTAATAGCGCCGGTGTCGACACCGTGTGCACAGGCGCAAAAAAGCCCCGCCATGGCGGGGCTGTTTGCGGTCGGAGGCCTGGATCAGGCGACGACGTCTTTCAGCGCCTTGGCGGCGGTGAACTTCGGCGACTTGCGCGCGGCGATCACGATCGACTCGCCGGTGGCCGGGTTGCGGCCGGTGCGCTCGGCCGATTCTTTCACGGCAAACTTGCCAAGACCCGGCAGGGTGATGTCGCTGCCGGCTTTCAGTTGCTGGGCGATTACCGCGTTGAGCGCGTCGAGAACGGCCGCGGTCTGGGCCTTGGTCACTTCGACTTTGGCGGCGCCAACGAGGGAGTCGATCAGTTCGGATTTGGTCATTGTTCTATAGGTCCTGTTCGGGTTTGAGACGGTACGGCATTCGCTTGGGGGCGTGAAGGATGCCGCCAAAACCAAGCATAGTCCAGCGATTGTGTGCGGGCATGGTGGCATGACACACCGTGTTTGTCACCCGCGAGCAGCATATTGCGGGCAAGCTGGGGTGAGAGTGGGCAAGTCGTTGCGGGTTCCCGACAGTTGCGTCGTCGTCGCGTTCAGCCTACGGCCTGCGCCAGCTCGTCCATCGCCACCAGCAGCGTGGCCGTCAGCGCGTGCACCGCATCGGCCGACGGTTGTCGGGCCAGTTCGTACTTGCGCATCCGTAAGGCCGCCAGCGTCGCCTGCGCATCGCGCAACCGCGCCGCCTGGCTGAGGATGGTATCGGCCGCCGGTTGCAGAGCTTGAGCGCTGGCCAGCGCATAGTTGGCTACGTAGGCGCCCGGCTCACCCCGATAGCCCGCGTCACGAAACTGTCGGGCCGCCGCCTCGCGGGCGCGGTATTCGGTGTCGAAGCGGGCCCAGCGCGCGTAGATCGCCGCCGCGTGGTCGTCGAACCGGACGGTTTCGGTCGCGATGCTGTCGGCCAGTTGCCGGGCGGTGCCGGCGGGGTCGAGCTGCCAGGCGTCGTCCTGCCAGACGTGGTAGACGCTCGGGCGCGGCTGCTCCGTGACGCCGGCCGGCAGCTCGCCGAGGCCGTTCCAGCCGGCGATGCCCTCGCCGCGTTCGTCGAGCGTCAGCGTGCCGCCGTCCTCGGTGCGGTAGAGCGTGGCGCCGCGCCAGTCGCGCACCACGGTCCAGTCGCTGTCGGCCTGGCCGAACGCGGCGATGCGAGCGGCGTGGCCGGCGGGTAGCTCGGTGGGCGGCACGACCGTCGTGGTCTGGCCGGCCGCGTAGTCGAGCGGGTAGGTGGCGACGCCGTTGTCGGCGTAGGCGTAGTGTTGGATGGTCGTGGTCATGGGCTTAGCCTCGGCGCAGGAAGGGTTTGACGGCGATGTTTTGAGGCCGGGTTTCCGGGCCGATATCTCCGCCGAAATAGGAGGGGGCGTCGTGATAGGGAAGGGCCCATACGATAGAGTCCGGGTAGGTGTTTACGGAACCTGCGTTAGTATTCGCAATATTCATCCGAGTCCTGATGGGGGTGTCTGGAGTGCCGTTACCTGGATACACCGAGACCCGATACGGATCAAAGCCACCCGCTCCCCCAATCGCGTGGGCGTGGCGTTGGACGGCTTGACTTTGAGCGCCTCTAACTGAGCGATTGCCACTCGGGTCACGTCCCGCTCCCTCATCGGTATACCGCTCGAAATAGCCGCGGGGGTCGGGCGCCGTCGCGCCGCACAGTGCGTATAGAATCGGCGTTGTCGCTGCGGACAATGCCTGTCCACTGGCCAGCACCACCCCGCGCGGTGGCGTCGCCACGTAACCGGAACGCACCGCGTGGTACGCGTAGTCATGCCCCGGCTGGTCGCTGATCAGCACCAGCGTATTGCCGTCGAACACGAACTCCAGCGTGTCGTCGAGGTAGAGCAGACCGATGTTGGCGAGCCCGCCGCAGACGCCGGCGAACGACTTGCCGGCCGGCGGCTTGATCTGCACGTCGTGGCTGCCGGCGTCGACGCGCTTGAGCAGGAAGCGCGCGCCGGCCGGCACGCCGCTGGTGTTGAAGGTCAGCGTCGAAGCCGCGGGGGTGTTCACCAGCACCAAGCCCATCGTGCTCACATCGAGGTTGGCTGAACCGGTCAGCGTGGCGGTGATGCCGCCACCGGAGCGGATCGCGTCCTTGGCGCGCAGCGACGTCATCGGCAGGCCGTTGTCGCTGCCGGCGTAGGCGTCTGCTTGGCTGGCGAAGGCGATGCCGTAACCGGCCAGCGTGCTCGGCCAGGTGCTGGTCGAGTTCCACGCCAGCTGCTTGATCGCGTCGGCCAGCTGGTTCTGCTTGCCGGCGTCCGGCATGATGCCGGCGGCGGTGATCGCCGAGAGCAGTTCGTTTTGCACCGCGTTCAGCCAGTCGGAACTCAGGATCGTGCCCAGTTCGCCGGTGGCGGGGTTGCCGTCGTGGAACAGTCCGTCCGGCGTGTTGATCGTCTGCATGTCGCAAGCCTCCAGATAGGCGGGTAAACAAAGTGCGCCGTCAGCGTCGGCGCACGAATTCGGTCAGGCAAAGGCCGGCAATGGGGCCGGCAGACAGGTCGTCGAGGGCGACCTGGGGCTGTATTTTCCGGGGAGGGCGGGGCGGCGTTTAGCTGACATTGCGCAGGGGGTTTGGGCGGGATGTGCTGTGGTTCAGCTGTGCCGCGGCGTGAGTTTTGGCGCTCGTAGGCGGCGGAGTTGGCATGGCGGAGTTGGCTGGGCGAGAGGCAAAAAAAATCAGACCGCCGAGGCGGTCTGATTGAGGGCGGGTAGAGGTCATGACTTTAGGTTGGCCGAACCGGGGTGTCGGCGGTATTGATCAGGAGGTCGCCTCCTCGCCGTTGACCGGCCAGCTAACTGCTTCGATTTCCTCGAACGTTGCCGCTTGGCTGACCCGTGCTTTCAACTCGCGTGCGGTCTTGTGTAGAGCGGCCGCGTGCTGAGCCAGCGCCACCGGCAGGCCGAGCAGACCGTCGGCGTCGAGGGTGACCTGGCTATTGTCGGCCGTTGTCCACTCGATTTCGAAGGGCTGGCTGGTGGCCTTGGCGGCTTGCGCGGCCAGTACGGCGGCAGTGATGCGGGCGACGCTTCGCTGGTCTGAATCGAACAGCTTGCCTTGGTATGGGAAGCTGGCTGCTTCGCGGCGGCCGCGCTCGGCGATGATGCGAGCGAGTGCCGAGGCTTTAGCTTCGGCGATGCTGACGGCGGGGTCGGGCTCATTGTCGGCGGCGAGCCAATCTTCATAGTCCTGCCACCAGCGATGACCGTGCGGGATATTGGCCCCATCCTCGGTGCGAATGACCACATTGGCGTCCGTGGTTAGTTTGTATGCGGCTCCACTCATGATTTCGTCCTATGGGGTTAGAGGGGGTTACAGCTCACAGTCTACTGTCCATTCGATCTGCATAGCGTGCCCGGGTATGGTCCCTGGCGGCGCGGTGTAACTGAACGTGAACCCTCCTTCATAGGAAGATTGCCGCGTCACGTTGGTGTTACTCGACGCACCCGCACTGACGTTGTAAACCGTCGACGCCCCCGTGACCTGTGGGTTGTAAAACGTGTGAACACTTGACGTGGCCCGTTTCAATACCGCGAATCTGACCTGATGTATGGCAGCGGCACCCGCCGACACGGTGGAGGGGAAATTAAATCCACAGTTGTACGAGCTGTTGCCCGCGGCAATCGGGAAGCCAAACACAAAGCTTTTTTCGTAATACCGCTGGCACAGTGCTAACTCGAGCGCCAGTGGGCGCTGCTCAAACGACGTAGCGACCGCCCCTTCTTCTAACTGGACTTGGGCGAGGTCGAACGTGCCGGACTGCTGACCGAGAGAAGCCGTCCTGCTATCCCAGTCGCTACCTGCATCAAACCAGAAGAACAGGGACAGATAGTCATTACCGTTGCTTCCCAGCGTCTTGCCAACCATCGATGGAACCAAAAACTTCAGCGTGAACTTTTGCCACGATGTTGTGAGATTGATCTTCTGCGGGTTGATTCCAGAAACGGGGCCGGATGGTGATCCACCGGAGCCAAATACTTGTGCCAGCTCTACAGACATCGATCTATTGGCGTCTGCCTTAGCTCGGAATGAAACGACGGCAGTAGCGCCAGCCAAGGTGCCAACGCTCTCGATGCGCTGCTCCAGCACTGCGTAGTTACCGGAACCGGTTATGCTCGCGACAACAGCGCGATGGAAATAAACCGGGTTTCCCGGTACGTCTGTTTGCCCAAGAGGAAACGACTGCCGCGAGGGCGTGATAGTTGACACGATGGCAGTCGACATGAAGCGGTCGGCCAAATATCGCTGTCCGGTACCGGCAGCCAAAGACGTGCCGCGCTGCCAGAAATCGAAATTGCCGTTGATCAGCTTGTTGCGGAATGAAATCGCGCCAGATGTGCCTGTGATAGCCGAGATGAATGCGGTGGTCGCTAGTTTGGTCGAGTTGTCGCCAGCGGCCGGGGTCGGCATATAACTGGCCGAACCGAGCTGAGCCGCCCCACCGGGGTTGGCGAGCAGCACCCACGCGTTCAACCCCTGATACCACATGAATTCGGCCGAGCCGCCGGAAACCAATTCGCCGCCGATCAGCGCAGCTTGGTACTGGCCGACAATCGGTTTGGCGCCTAGACCATTCAGATTCAGTATGGCCGGCCCTGTATTCGTATTGGGAACATGGCAGCATACAATCATCCCGTCGACCAGCGTGGCTGGGGCCGGCGTCAGCGTCATCGTCAGCACGTTCGCGGTGCCAGTGACGATACCGTAGATCGAGCTGCCCGTTTGCAGAGCATTCTGCACAAAGGCGGATGTAGCCAGCTTGGTGGAATTATCGAATTGCGCTGGCGTCGGAGCGGTCGGCGTCCCGCTCAGCGCCGGGCTCACCAACGGAGCCTTCTGAGCTAATGCCGTGTCAAATAGCGAGTTGAGCTGATCATTCTTGGTCGGATCGACAGTCCCCCCCAGACCAATGACCAGGTTTTTCAGTTCGGCTTGCAACGAGTTGAGCCAGGCGGCCGGCACGATCGTGCCGAGCTCCCCGGTGGAAGGGTTGCCGTCACGGAACAGCCCGTCCGGTGTGTTGATCGTCTGCATCTGTCTATGCCTCCGAAGGTCAAAGAAAAGCGGTGCGTGGGGCTGGGCGCTGTGTACGCTTTTTTGCCCTGGCCAGCACCGGTTGGTCGAAGTTTTGCCGGCCTAGGGCCGGCGGTAACGGGATTGCGGGAGGCGATGGGGCCATTGTCCCGAGCGAGGACTTGGCGATGCAGGTGACATTTGTCAGTGGCGAGCCGGATTGCCACGTGGCGGCGTGGGCGGCCTTTCGGCCGGCAACCCGCTGTGACGCGGTGCGCGATTTGGCACTCGTTTGCAGTGGAATTGGCATGGGTGGGGTGGGAGGGCCAGTGCCAAAATCAACGCGAACAGCATGCTGGCAACGGGGCGGCTCATGCGGGCGCACAAACCCCTTTGTTAGCCACGGGAGAACACAGAAAGAAAACCTGAGCGCCCACCCCTTGGCGGCGTGATGCGGGTGGACTGGCTTGCCAGGGTTTTGCTTCGCAGAAACTTCGCCTGCGGCTCGTTATCTGTGGATTCCGTGGCTGAAAAAAAGAGGACTGCCGAAGCGGTCCGAGAGGGCTGACAGGCAGAGAGAGGAAAGGAGAGGGTTGGCCGAAGCCAAGTGGCCGGCGACGCTCCGGTCAGGTGGTGGCGGGGAGTGCCGTGCCTGCGCTGGTGGCGGTGTCGGGCAGCATCCACAGGTGCTGTGGCGTGACGCGGCGAAGGCAGTCGGGGCGGAACAGCGGTGCTCCGGCCTGCTGGAACGCCCAGGCGACCAGCTCGGAGCAGAACCAGGCGTCGTCGTTCTGCCAGTCGCGGTGCAGGCCGAGGCCGGCGAGGGCGCTGTAGTCGTAGCGCTTGCCGAGCTGACTGGCCGCGGCGGCGATCACCATGACCGGGTCCTGCACCGGCAGCGCGACGAAGGCGTGACGGCTGGCACGGCGCAGAGTGGCTTCGAGCGGCACCCGCCGCACGCCGTGGCCGGCGGCGGCTTCGATCACGCTGTCGCCGTCGACCAGCGCCACGTGGCTCCAGGCCGACCAGGTGCCGGCACGGATCAGCCATGAAAGCGGCAGCCGGGTGGTGGTGAACAGCAGGGTGAGCTGGCTCATGCCGCGGCCTCGTCGTAACTGGCCGGCCAGCCGGTGCTGTAGTCGTAGGCGCTCGGGCCGGCGCTTGCCTGCATCGCGAGGCGGTGGTGCTCGGCGGCGGCAAAGGCGGCCTGGTCGAGTGCAATCACTGCCTGGTGGATGCTCTGCGCCAGCGCCGGGGTCATCGCGACGAAACGGTTCCCCAGCGTTTTCCACTGCATCTCGGCCGGTAGACTCGCTCCGGTCGTGATCAACCCTAGGTATTGGATGCGGCTGACGTCGTCGCTGTGGAACCATTCGCGCTGCCCGGCGACATCGACGGCGACACCGCCGACCCGATGGCGTTCGCGCAGTTGCTTGATGCCGGTCCAGGCGTCGTTTTCAGTCGCTTCGCGCACGGCCTTGTCGATGACGTCCTGCGGCACTCCGGCTTCGGCCAGCTGTTCTTGAGTGAACGCCACATAGCGCTGTTCTTGATAGTCCAAAGTCAGATACATATTCGTTCCCCTTACAGAACCAGATTGCACAGGACGTTGCGCGGAGCGCCTTCCGGGCCACGGACGATGCCACCTATTAGACTGGCAAGACTGACCCCAGCGGGCAGGCTCGAGCCTTGAAAAGAGAGCTTGAATGGATTGGCTTCTGATTCGACCAACAGGCCGCCGCCGGGACGAGTGACTGAACAACCGCAAAACGACAGGTCATACCAGCCGCCCCCGGAGGCGGCGTCTGCAATGTGACCGGCATTGATGGTTAGGTCGCAACCGTAGAAGAAGGCTCGTCCGCCGAGGCTATCGGTGCGTCGCAACAGACCATGCCACTGTGCCCAAGGTTGCTCAGGCCGACTTGGCAAAACAAAGGCCACAGTAACTACCTTGGTGTACCAGAACTCGATCTGCCCACCCACGAGCTCAAAACCAGCAATCCAGTATGGATAAGGGGCTTCGCGCTGGATGATCGTTGGCTTGTTCTTGGAGTCGCCCATCAGGCGAATGACTTTGTGGGCAATATTGCAAGTGCCGTCAACGATGATTTCGCCCTTGGCGTTGAGCGTGTGGGTTAATTCGTAGGTCTGTCCACCTGCCAGGTTGATTACTCCGAAGCCGCCTACCGGTACGCGGGCACAAGCTTCCCGGATGGTCTTTAACGCGGTCTTGTTGGTCAGACCATCGTTCTGGTCGTTGCCGTTCAGCGCGTCCACGCAGAGGCTGATGTAGAGCAAACCGGGCACTGCCTGTTTAGCGACGCCGTAGGTGTCGAAGAATTGACCGGTAAACGCCGTGGTGGCTAGCGTAGTCGAACGGTCGGTAATCGCCGGGGTCGGCGCGGTTGGCGTACCCATCAGTGCCGGACTGGCCAGCGGTGCCTTCTGTGCCAGAGCCGCCGCAAGCAGCGTTTTTAGCTGGTCGTTCTTTGTCGGATCGACGGTACCGTTCAGGCCCGCGATCAGGTTCTTCAATTCCGCCTGCATCGAGCGCGTCGCGCTCTGCGAGGCGTTCAGCCACTGCGCCGGCACGATGGTGCCGAGTTCGCCGGAGGCCGGGTTACCGTCGTGGAACTGGCCGTCCTGCGTGTTGATCGGGAGTAACAGGTCTTGCATGAATCAATCCTCCTGGTAAGCGAAGTAGACGAAGGTATGCGCCGGTTTCAGGGCGTTGAAGATGTCCTCGATCACCGGGTCGCCGAATTGGGTGAGCCGCTCGCCGGCGGCGCTCTGGCCGGCGCGGAAGCAGTAGGCGTGCACCGCGCGGCCGCGCACCACCACGCGCCACACCCAGAGGATGTCGGCGGTGTAGAGCCGGTCGCCGGCGCGGTTGATGCCGGCGCGGAACGGTTGCGGCTCGTCGATGCTGATGGTGTAGCCGAGGCCGGCGGCGAGGCGGATGAAGTAGGGGATGGACAGGCCGCCGGTTTCGGCCAACTTGGCGAGGACGACCTGCTGACGTGCCTGGTAGGTGGCGTTGGCCGGGGCGGTGATACCGCAGACGCGCTCCCACTCGGGCAGCAGCTGTTCGGCGAAGAACGGGGTGATGGCGTTGCGGGCGCGGGCCAGGTTGGCGGCGCTGGCGTCGAGCGCGTTGCCGTCGGCGGCCAGCTCGGCCGCCAGCCGCGGCGCGGCCGGGGCGTAGCTGGTCGGCGGCAGCAGCAGCGACAGCAGTTCGCTATGCCTCATTGCATCACCCCCACCGTGACCTTGCCGAGCCGCACCCACTCGACGCGGCTGGCGTCGTTGGCCGGCACGACGTTGGCCGAAGGCTGCAGCAGCTGGCGATCGACCACGCCGGCGATGTCCGACACCAGCGCTTCGAGGCGGCTGCGTACCGCGGTGTCGCCGGGGGCGAGCTGGGCGAAGTAGCCGGCCAGCGCTGCGGCGATCTGCGCCTGGGCGGCGGCCAGGGTCAGGCCGGACAGCTGGACGTTGACGGTGACGTCGACCACTTTCGGCGTCGGCGCCAGCACCAGGCAGTTCTTGGCGGTGACCGGGCGCAGTTCGTCGATGTGCGCCTGCACGGCGGCGAGGGTAGCGGCCGAGGGCAGGTCGCCGGCGGCGGTGATCACCACGTCGACGGTGCCGAGGCCGCGGCGCAGCGGGTAGACGTAGGCGGCCGATACGCCGGGGGTTTCCAGTGCCCAGCGCCGGTAGTCGAAGCGGTTGCCGCCGGCCGGTGGGCGGCGGATCAGTTCCAAGAGGCGCGCCAAGAGCTCGCCGTCGGCTTCCTCGTCGACCCCGCCGCTCATCGTCACGATGCGCGCCTGGCTGGCGAAGCCGGCCGGGGCGGCGGTGAGCTCGAGCGGCGCGTCCGGGTCGGCGTTGCCTGCGACCCCGGGGGTGTCGGCCTGCGCGGCGACGACGGCGCTGCCGCTGGCGTCGAGGGTGACCGCGGCGCTGCTGGTGTAGCGCTGGCTGCCGAGCTTGGCGGCGATGCCGGCCGGCGCCTTGGCGCCCGGGGTGCCGCTAAGGCGCAGCGTGCCCTGGGCGGCCACCGCCGGCTTGCGCGCCAGGCCGCGCACCCTTGCGTGCAGTTCGAGATAGTCGCGGTCGGCGCTGTCGGGGAAGATCTGCCGCACCAGCCAGGACTGATGCTGGTACAGCCCCTCGACGGCGCTGGCGGTGGCACTGGCGCGGACGAAGAAGTCGCTATCGGGGCCGGTGTCGGCGTCGGGCAGCTGGTTTTTCAGGTCGCGCAGCAGCGTGTCGCGCAGGCTGGCGTACGGGGGAATGGCAAACGGCATCAGGCGACCCTCACAGGATGTTGGAAATGCTGCACGCGACCGCTGGCGTCCTCGACCTCGATCGCCAGGTCGAGCCGACCCGGGGCGCTGCGGTTGGCGGTGACGGCGAGGCGCCGGGCGCGACCGTCGGCGAGCAGCGGCTCGAGCGCCTGCTCGCTGTACTGGCGAGCCAGCACGGCGACGCGGGCGAGGTCTTTCTCGCGGGTGAGTTCGTGCAGCCGGGAGCCGAGGGTGGGATCGGCCCACCAGCTGCCCAGCGGCGTCATCAGCCGCAGGTAGACCGCGTTGGCCAGGGTGTCGGTACGGGTGCCGGCGTAGTCGCCGGTGAGCGGGGAGATATAGGCGTCCATGGCTCGCATTGTCGCGGGCGCGGGGGGCGGGGTTGAGGTGGTGGGGGTCAGTGGGGTGGTGGGTGAGGTTGGCCGAAATGGCGGGTTCGGCCGGGTGGGGCGAAGAGGGTGTCAGTCGTTCTGCGGTTGGATTGCTACTTCGTTCGGGAAGGTCGGCGAAGGACGGCATTCGCGACGACACTGGGTGTGTTATTCGGCCAACGTTGGTGTGGTTCGTGGCAGCACCGGTCCCGCCCGGTGGGGCGGCCTACTTTCTTTGCTTCGCCAAAGAAAGTAGGCAAAGAAAGGCGAGCCCCACCGCGCTGGCCTGCGGCTTCCCTCGCGCCCGACAAGCGGCCAGGCGCCGCCGAACTCGCGGGCGGCTAACGTCCGCCCACTCGAACAGGCGGCGGCTTAAAACCTGGCCGCTTGCCGTTCACTCGGCAGCGCAGAAGGGCGGAGGGTGGTCGGTTGGGAGGTTACAGCTGAGTAGGGTAGGCATTGGCGCCGTAGCCCATCACATCGTAGCCGGATGGAATGTGTGGCGCTAACTACGCCTGATCTGGATTGGATTTTGCATCAATGGGAAAGGTTGGCCGAAAGTAGGTAGGCCAATCGTTGGGCCCCAATATTGCCGCCTACGACCACCCCATCCCCATCGACGCCGCCGAGGACGGCGCGGCCAACGGGGGGTGTCGGCGAGCACTGTTCGAGTGCCGACGCAGTCGGTGCGAGTTGCGCAGCCGCCCGTTGGCCGTGTCCGCCCGCAGGGCAGCCCGCGTAGCGGGCCGGCGTCGTCGGGGTCGCCTTTCTTTGGGCACTTTCTTTGGCGAAGCAAAGAAAGTGCCTCGCCAGTCGGGCGAGACCGACAAAAGCCGCCGTGCCAACGAACGTGTCAGAAGAGCTGCTAAGACACGGCATCATCGATTGCGCCCTCTAACGAGGGCGCCAGAATAAAAAGCAGCGACCCAGCCACAGCCGGATCGCCTCCTCACCCCAAACAAAAAGGTTGGCCGAACACCCTCGTTCGGCCAACCTTTGTCACTCCCTGACCCCCTTACCGCGGTGGCCCCGTCACCCCGCCCGAATCCCCCGGATGGGTGTGATTCATCAGGCTCTTGCCGCCCGCCACCACGTCGCCGCTGGTGGTCAGGCTGCCGCTCACCTTCGCGCCGTTGCCGCCCTGGATCGCCATCCCGCCGTTGCCGCTGATCTGGCCCTGCGCGATCAGCTCGGCGCTGGCCGTGAGCTGCGGCGTGCTGAACGCCGCCTTGTTCGATGCGTTCACCTCCCAGCTCTTGCAGTTGACGCGGAACACGTCGCACTCGGTCTCGATCACCCGGCCGCGCTTCATAACGATCTTGGCGCCCTCGTCGGTGTACAGCGCCACCTCGCCCGGCTGAAGCGCCTTCAATCGGTACGAACCGTGCTCGGTGGCGATCACGATGCCGTGGCTGGTCTTGCCGCCGACCGGCAGCAGCACCGCCATCGTGCCGGGCAGTGGGGTCGAGGTGAAGCCGTAGTGTTGGAACAGCTCGCTGTCCTGCAGGCGCTCGCCGGCCAGCGCGTCGGTCTGCACCAGCTGCACCGGGGTCTGGCTGTTCACCTGGGCGAGCACGCCGCGGAAGGCCTGGCGCACGCCGTTCATGGCGCGCTGGATGCGGCGGTCGACGTCATGCCACATGGTTCTTCTCCTGTTTGGTGCCGGCGGCGTCCGGGTTCCACAACCCGTCCGCCTTCAGCGTCAGCGTGGTGGTGGTGCCCTGGCCGCGGCCGCCCTGGAACTTCCTCGCCATCAGGAAGTACACCGCGTCGATGCCGTGCGGTTCGCTGATTAGGTGGACGCGCTGGCCGGGCGACCACAGCGTGCCGCCGGCGGTGCGATGGCCGGCCACCTCGGCGCTCAGGCTCAGGCCGTCGAGGCGTGCGTCGTTGACCAGCTTGCGGGCGCGGGTCAGCGCCGCCTCCGCGTTGGCGACGTCGGGGTCGATCACGTTGCGCGGCCGGTAGTAGCCGACCTCGCGGTCGTAGGCGGTGGCGAGCACCGCGTTGGCGCCGTTGCCGGCGGCGGTGCCGTGGCTCTGGCCGAGCACGTTGAGCTCGGAATAGCGGCCGACCACGTTCAGGCTGCGCGACAGCGACAGGACGTTGTTGCCGACGCCGCTCGCGCGCAGCACCAGGCTCGCGACCGGCGCGGCGCGGTAGTCGGGGCCGCCGACCACCAGGGTGCCGTCCGGCTCGAACCACGGCCACAGGCCTTGGGCTTCGGCCAGGCGCGCCAGCACCGCCCAGGCGGTGTCGCCCGGCTCGACGTCGACCTTGTCGAGCAGCGGGTCGCGCGCGCTACGCAGGTCGATCTTGGCGATGCCGAGCGGACGCACCAGGCTGGCCAGCACCTCGGACAGCGTCGCCTGGCGGCCATTGAACTGCGGCGCGCTACAGTCGAGCAGGATGGCCGCGCCGTCGCGGCCGCTGATCTCCAGCGTGTGGCGGCCGCGCGCGATCGCGTGGCGGATTTCGTCGATGCGGCCGGTCATCACCGTGTCGTTGCCGACCCGCACCTCGACCGGCGCGCCGGGCGCGACCTGCGGCGGGAACTGGCCGTCCGGCAGGCCGAGCGTCACCTGCCAGGCGTCGGCCGGGGTCTTCAGGTCGGAGTCGATGTCGTAGCGGCTCCAGTCGCGGTGGACGTGGCCGCCGATCAGCAGGCTGACCCGGTCCGGGTCGAGCGTAAGGTTAGCGGGCATAAGCATTCAGCGTGTCTCCGGCTTGCAGCGCGTTGGGGTTGGCGAGCTGCGGGTTGAGGCGGGCCAGCTCGGCGGCGCGGCCGAAGTCGCCGTACCAGCGCTGCGCCAGCATGTGCAGGTTGCCGGCGGCCTCGACGCGGCGGGTCACCAGCGGCGGGCGGGCGTCGATCAGCGCGCTCGCGGCGTTCTGCAGGCCGAGCGCGACGTCCTTCAGCGCCTCGGTGACCAGCCGCGCCGCTTCGACCGGGTAGCGGTCGCGGTAGGCGGTCAGCGCCGTCTGCAACGCGGCGCGCACGTCGCCGGTCAGCGCCTCGATGTCCTGCGGCGAGCGGCTCGGCTGCTTCGCTTCGTCGGCCAGCAGGCCGGCGGCGGTGTCGGCCAGCGTGGTCGCCGCGACCAGCTGCAGCAGCGCGCCGATCTTCGCCACGTCGTCGGGCTGTGCCGGCGCCGGCTGGCTGGTCGACGACGCCCCGGCCGGGTTGTCTCCGCCGATCGCACCGACCATGCTGACGGCGCCGCCGGCGACCCGGTCGGCCAGGGTGCTCACGCCGTTTAGCGTGCCGACCAGGGTGCTCCAGTCGGACTGGCGGCCGACCGCGGCGAAGCTCGGCCGCGCGGCGAGGCCCTGCAGCAGCGCGGTGACGTCGCCGGCGAAGCCGCGCGGTGCATCGAGCGGGTCTAGCGCGCCGGTGATCGCGCCCGGCAACTGGCGGCGCAGCGCGCCCAAGGTGCCGATCAGCACCTGGCGCAGCGCCAGCAGCCGGGACAGCGGCACCGCGCCGCGCAGCGCATCGAGCGCGTCGGCGAACGCGGTGATGCCGTTCTCGCGCGCCAGCCGCGCCAGCTGCGCCAGCGCTTCGGCCAACTGCTGCGGCAGCTGCAGCAGGAACAGCTGGTTGGCCGGGGTGGCCTCGACGAAGCTCAGCTCGACGGTGCAGTAGTCGGGGTTGTCGGCGCTGTGGGCGACCTGATAGTCGGTGGGCTGGGCGCGCCGGATCGAGCCGAACACCGGGTGCACCAGCTCGCCGTAGCCGGGCGCGTCGAGCGCGGCCAAGAGCTTCTGCAGGCGGCGTTCGTAGTCCTGCCCCCAGAACACCGCGGTGAGCTTCATCTGGCGCGCCTTGCGGCCCAGGTCCTCGACGTCGGCGCCGTCGCGGTACGGGTACTCGTGGCTGGCGGTGTCGCGCTGCGCCGCATCGCTGGTGCTCTGGCAGTCGAAGCGCACGCCGCGAAACGAGGCGTCCTGCAGTTGGGTGGTCCAGCTCATCTCAGCTTCTCCTTGCGCTGCGTTGGTTGGCGTCGTTGACCGCGGTGACGAGGTTGCCGGCGTGGGCGTCGACGGTGATCTGCTGCGGCTGGGACAGCTGTTGCGCGGCGGCGGACAGTTGGGCGATCGCGGCCTGCAGTTGGCCGAACAGCGCGGCGAGGGAGTCGGTGGCTCCTGCTGCTGGGCTGCTGGCTCCGGTCGAGGCCGGAGTCGGAGTCGGACCCGGAGGCGCAGCGGGAGCCGGCTCCTCCTGTACGGGTGAAGCCGGATTGGCCGACGCGGTGGCTGCTGGAGCGGGCGGGGTCATTGCCGGCTCGGTGACAGGCGTGTCAGCGTTGGTCGGCTTGGCCTCGTCATTGGCGGCGGGGTTCGCCGTGTTGGGTTCGGCTGCCGGCGTGGTGGGGCCGGCCTGATCCGCAACAGCATGCTGGCTCTGGGCGGGCTTGCTGGCACCACTGCGGGCCTTGGTCGGTGTCGCTGGCTTAGTGGCTTGTGCGCTTTGCTTGGCTTTTGCCGTGGGCTCGGCCGCCGTTGCCGCGTTCGCATCCTTGCGATATTGCGGCTTGGGGCGCAGGAACTTGGTCGGCTTGTTCCAGTAGGTGCCTTGGCCAAGTTTGGTTGAAGCGGGCCCTGTGCTGGTTTGCGACCCGAAGAAGGTGCCTTTGCCCGTGGACGAATCGTAGTTTTCGATTACACCGGTATGGTTATTTTTGCCACGCCACAGTGCGATATCGCCAGGTTTGACGTCTTTTGCGTCGACGACGTCGAAATATTTCGATTTATCTAGTGTCGCGGTGTTTTCATAAGGCAAATCGTAGCCGGCGCCGTTGAGTACCTGATTGACCAGATTGGAGCAGTCGATCTCTTTGACCCCTGCTTGTTCGCCTTGCCGGTGCCACCGAGCTTGTATTTGTAGCCGTTGGCAAAGCGCTGGCGCTGACCAAGGATGGCGTCTGCGGCCGAGCCTGCTTTGGCTGCGAGCTTGATCTTCTCCGGTTTGGAGGCAGTTTTTGCTTCCGCGGCTGCATTGTGACTTGCAGCGGGTTTAGTTGCAGATTTGGGCGCTTTTTCTGCAGCTTTGGGGACGGCTGGTGCAGGAGGAGACGGTTTATTCGTCTTCGTCGCTTGGGGCGTAGCAGGTTTTACTCCACCAATTTCATTTGCGAAGGCGTCGCCTTCGGCCATCTTGCTTCCCATCCGTCGGTACGCTTCGGCGACGGTAATCGAGCCGTCGCCGTACAGCGAGGCATTGCCGGAGACAACACCCTTGCCGAGCCCGATCGAGTCGACCCTGGCATTCGGGTTGGCCTTTAGAGCTTTGAAGAATTTGCGGCCGTCACCGCCGCCCAGATTGTGCAAGGCATAGGTATTGGCGTTGTCGTCTGTTCCGCCCAGCGTCTTGCCGAGCGCAACGTTCTCGCGGGTGAACTCGGCGAGCATCGCGGCCTGTATGCGGACATCCTGCCGGTATTGGGCCGCTTGTTCCTTGGTTAGCTTCCCTTTGCCCTTTACGATGCCGGCACCGGCAATACCGTACTTCTGGCCGTACTTGTTGATGTAGTGCGTCCATGTGCCATCCAGAAACTGGCCGAGGCCATGGGCGGAGGACAATGCCATGGTCCCGTCGAATTGACGCACTTTGTTTTTGGACTTGTGCTTGCTGCTGATCGGTCGGGCATTGGTGTTGAATCCGCCGCTTTCGAAGTTAGCAATGCGCGCGAGAATGCCCGGATCGACGCCGGCTTGAGCCGCAGCTGCGGCAATGTCGGCCTTGACCCGATTCCACCGTTCCTGGCGCAGTTGATTATTGGTCGAGGTTGTCATACGGCTCCGCTTTCATTGATGAACCTTCGCCGGCATCCCCATCTGGAACGCCGGCGAACGGTGAGGCGGCGGACTGGCCGACGCCGGATGTGTGTTACTCCACGACCTTCCGCAGCGACACCAGCTTGATGTCACGCTTGGCTTCGGCCTCGACCCCGTACTTCTCGCCGACTTCCAGCGTGAAGCAGTCGAGGTAGCTCACGCGCTTGCCGCCCGGGGCGAGCGGGAATTCGGTCAGCTTGGCGCCGTCGATCGCTTCACAGTCCAGATCGCCGGTCAGCGGGATGGCGACGGTCAGCGACAGCTCATACTCGCTGACGCCGCGGGCGAAGCCGCGGGCGCGGCCGCTGCTGTTCATCGTTTTCACCATCTTGCGGCCGGTCTTGCTCGAGACGTTCAGGTCGATGACCTCGATTTCCTGGCCGTTGACTTCCAGCACGATCGCGCCGGCGTATTGTTGAAGTGCCATGGGTTTTTTCTCCTAATTCAAAAGGCGGCGGTTAAGGGCGGCGCCGCTCGGTCACCGGGCGGCGCTGCCGCTCCTTACAGCAACAGGTCGATGCGACCGGCGAACACGTGCAGGCCGTTGACCACGTCGACCGGGATCTTGGCGTCCAGGCGGTTGGCGTCCTGGCTGTCGCGCTCGACGATCAGCCCGTCCTTATTGGCCAGCACCGCCTCGACGATCTCCAGCTCCTCCAGCTTCAAGAGCACGTCCAACAGTTCCGAGCGGACCTTGGACGGAGTGCGCTCGGACAGCTTCTCGCGCGGGAAGCGCAGCGCGATCCGCTCGCGGCAGGCGCGGCGCACGTAGTCCAGGGTGCGGATGGTGGTGATGTCGAGCAGCGATACGTCGTCGACGCCCTGTCCGTCCTTGGTGTAGGTGGAAATCGCGCGGACGATCTGCACCTTGTCGCCCGGGCCGACTTCCAGCGGGGTCAGGCCGTTGTACAGCGCGTTTTCCTGCTCGGTGCGGGTCGGACGCTGGTCGATGCCGGCGATGTCCAGGCCGTTCAGCGCCAGCGTGTTGAGCGGGCGGGCCGGGTCTTCCTCGCTGGCGATCACCGCGGCGTACGCGGCGGCGAGCTCGCCCGGCAGCTTGCCGGAGCCGCGGTACCACGCGCCGGTCAGGCGGCCGCTGTTGACCTGCGACGCGAGCGTGGAGGCGGTGGCCAGTTGCCCGGCGATGCCGAACACGCCGATCGCGCCGCGCTGCTCGAGCGGGCCGGACACGAAGTCCAGGTGCGAGCGCAGCGCGGTCAGCACGGTCTGGTTGGCCAGCGGCGCGACCAGGATCTGGTGGCCGGCCCCGGCGATGGCGGCCAGCGTCGGGGCGTAGTCCGGGTCGAGCGCGCCGCCGGCGAAGGCGGCCACGGCGGCAGTCAGGCCCGGCGCGGTCGACTGCACCGCCAGCTTCAGGTCGTTGCCGACGCTGCCCTTGTGGTAGGCGGTGTGGGTGATCACGCCGGCGGCCGCGGCGCTGGTCACCGGGATCTCGGTGCGGGCGGTGACCGCGGCGGCGAGCTGGGTGGCGATCGCGGCGGCGGTGTCGCCGCTGGAGATCGCGACGTCGACGCGGCTGGCGCCGAGCGTCAGAGAAAGCACGCCGGCGCCGCTGGCGGTACCGGTGAGCGTGGTGGTGCCGGTGGCGGCGGTGCCGCCGGCGTTATCGGCGACCGCGATCGCGGTCAGCTGCAGGTAGGGGTTGGCGGTGATCGCGGCGCGCGCCATCCGGTGCAGTTGCGAGCCGACGCCGAAGGCCTGGCCGGCCTGGGTGTCGCTGAAGAGGTCCAGCGGCGCGAGCGGCGCCTGGCTGCCGGCGGCCAGCTTCTGGCCGAGCAGCAGCACGCGCTGCGGGTTGCCCGGCAGGGTGCGCACCGCCAGGCGGGTGTTGAACTCGAAGTACTTGCCCGGTTTGCGGATGCTGGCCGGGATGCTGTCGAAACTGATGTTGGGACTGGCCATGTGCGGCTCCTAGGTTGCGGTCAGACGGGGGTTGAGAGGGGCCGCCTCCCCGTAGCGGGTCAGCGGCGGAAAGTCGGGGTTACGGTTGCTCGCGGGTCGGGACAAGGTCGCGGGCGGCGGGCGGCGCGGCCGGGTCGAGGCGGAACGCCAGCTCGGTCGCCAGCCAGTCGCCGGCCGGCGCCTCGAGGCGGCCCTGGTAGCGGGCGAACAGCGCGTCCGGGTCGGCGTCGCCCGTGGGGCAGGGCCAGTGGCCGTTGCCGAGCGAGCCGTCGATCCAGGCGGTATGGAATTCGCAGGCGAACACCGGGTAGGCGAGCGGGGCTTGGCAGAGGCGGTGCGGGGTGAACACCCGGCCCGGCACGAAGGCCTGGATCGGCAGGCCGAGGTCCTGACCGGCCAAGAGGCGGCGCACCGCGTAGACCAGCGGGTAGCTGCCGCTGCTGCCGGGCGTCGGCGCGCTGGACAGCGGCGCGTCCGGGCGCACCTGGCGGTCGGCGACGGTGATGAGGAAGCGGGCGTGCGCCTTGTGTCGTTCGCGGCCGGTGCCGGCCGGGTCGCTGGTCACGCAGCGCAGCCCGACCCAGGCGGCCGGGAAGCGGGTGGCGAGGTCGGCCGGGGCCAGTTCGAGTTCGCCGCGGTAGCTGTCGACGGCGGCGACCAGTTTCCCGAGCCCCTGGCGGAGCCGGTCGATGATCGCGTCTTCGATCTGGAGCAGTGTCGGCGCCGCGGTCGCGCCTTGCAGGTTGGGCTGTGTCATGGCCCGCATTGTCGGCGTCGGGGGCTTGGGCGATCAGTTGGCGAGGGTCAGTGGGGAGCGGGGATGGGTAAGGGGGTGTGAGGCTGCGCGGGCGCGTGGGGGACGGATGGGTCGGTGGCGGGCGTTAGAGGGGCGTTAGAAAGTGGGAATGGGGGCGTAGGTGGGGGATGGGGTGGGTTAGGTTGGCCGAAGGGGCTCTGGGCCGGTCGCTGGGGAGTTTGGGTTTGGGCGCCGGATTGGGGCGTTGGCTGGGAGTGGGGCTTTGTCGGTCTCGCCCGACCGGCGACCTTCTTTCTTTGCTTCGCCAAAGAAAGAAGGCAAAGAAAGGCGACCCCGACGACGCCGGCCCGCTTTGCGGGCTGCCCTGCGGGCGACACGGCCAACGGGCGGCTGCGCAACTCGCGCCGACTGCGTCGGCACTCGGACAGTGCTCGCCGACGTCCCCCGTTGACCGTGCCGTCCTCGGCGGCGTCGATGGGGGTGGGGTGGTCGGCGGCGGCGTTGGTGTTGGTTGGGTTTTGTGGTTATCGGTACGGATGGCCGGGCTTGCGGCATTGTCGGTCTCGCCCGACCGGCGACCTTCTTTCTTTGCTTCGCCAAAGAAAGAAAGCAAAGAAAGGCGACCCCGACGACGCCGGCCCGCTTTGCGGGCTGCCCTGCGGGCGGACGCGGCCAACGGGCGGCTGCGCAACTCGCGCCGGCTCTGCCGGCACTCGGACAGTGCTCGCCGACGACCCCCGTTGACCGCGCCGTCCTCGGCGGCGTCGATGGGGGATGGTGGCAATTGGCAGCAGCCGTGAAGTTGTCGGGATTGGAAATAGCCGTCTTGGAGCGGATGCTGTGGCGGTGAATACGCAGTGAAGGTTGGCCGAAAGGGACTGCCCAACTCGGCAACAGGTTCACTAAGCAAAGTAACGGATGTTTCTTCTCCCCGTGCCTCTGACGTCACAATCGACCAGCCATTCCCCTTCTGCGCTGCCGAGCGATCGTCAAGCGGCCAGGTTTTAAGCCGCCGCTTGTTCGAGTGGGCGGACGTTAGCCAGCCGCCCGCGAGTTCGGCGGCGCCTGGCCGCTTGGCAGGCGCGAGGGAAGCCGAAGGCCAGCGCGGTGGGGGCGTCTTTCTTTGGGTCCTTTCTTTGACGAAGCAAAGAAAGGACCTCGCCGGTCGGGCGAGACCGACAAAGCAGCAATCCACGCCAACGTTGGCCGAATGAAATAACAGGGGGCGCCAGTCGGGCGAGACCGACAAAAGCGGCGATGCCAACAAACGCGCCCACAGAGCAGGCCCGCGACATCGGCAATCGCCTTCTTCAACCGACAAAGCCGGCAATCCAAAGAACGTCGCCGATTGCCACCTCGATGGCGGGCGAAATGAACAGAAACGCAACCCATCAAGAGCACGAAATGTCGGGCGATTACGGCATCAACATCGCCATCGATTCGGTACGACCGACGTATTGACACCGCCAGCAGGGAGGCGAAACTGGTAATAACGGCAGCAAACAAAGAGGGGAGACGCCATGCGTAACGCGACCGAATTGATGGTGCAGTACGCCGCCTACCACCGCGACCGACGCAACCTCGCCACCCACTTCGTCGGCATTCCGCTGATCGTGTTCGCGGTCGGTGTGCTGTTGGGGTGGCCGCAGCTCACCGTGGCCGGCCTGGCGCTGACGCCGGCCTGGCTCGCGTGGGGGCTGTCGACGCTGTGGTACCTGAGCCGCGGCAATCTGATGCTGGGGCTGGCGGTCAGCCTGCTCAACGGCGTGCTGACCCTGCTGGCGGCACCGCTGGCGACCGGCAGTGCCGGGCTGTGGCTGGGCAGCGGCATCGGCGTGTTCGGGCTCGGCTGGGCGATCCAACTGGCCGGCCACTATTACGAGGGCCGCCGGCCGGCGTTTGCCGACGATCGGGTCGGCCTGCTGGTCGGGCCGATGTTCGTCAGCGGCGAGCTGTTGTTCGCGCTCGGCTGGGGCAAGCCGCTGTTGGCCGAGATCGAGCGCCGGGCCGGGCCGACCGTGCTGCGCGACCTGACCCGCCGGGCGATGATGCGCTGAGTGGCGCGCTGGTCAGCCGTCGCCTTCCAGCTAAACAAGCAGGGCCGGTGCTGTCGGCACCGGCCCTGTTCCCATGTCCGCGCGGCGGCTCACTTGTCCGCCTTGCGATCCAGCTTGTCCTCGATGCGCTGGATGTGCGTCTTCACCTCGCGCAGCATGTCGATCATCTGGTCGCTGGACTTGGCGGCGTCGTCGCGGCGCTGGTAGTCGCGCTGGATCGCCAGGTTCTGCCGCTTCAGATCCGCCAGCTCCTGCTGCAGCTGGCGCACCCACAGCCCGCCCAGAAACGCCAGCAGGCCCAGCGCCAGTTGCAGCGCCAGATCCAGCGTCATCGGACTACCCGTTCCAACTCGCCCTGGCAGCGCACGCAGCGGGTGCAGCCGGGCACCGCCTGGCGGCGGATCGCCGGGATGTCGTCGCCGCAGTCTTCGCAGTGGCTGTAGCTCGGCCCGGCCGTGGGGCGGCGGTGGCGGGCCAGCGCTTCCTCGCGCTGCAGTTGTTCCAGGTCGCTGGCGCGGTCGAACAGATCGCTCATGGTGGGGTCTCCTTGTCGGGTTGCAGCCAGTCGATCAGCGCGTCGAGCTGGTGTTCCAGCCGGCGGCAGCGCTGGCCGTAGTCGGTGAGGTGGTCGAGGAGATCGGCTTGCGATACCCCGGAATCAGTGGCGTCGGCGGCGTCGGCCGCTGCACCAGCAGCGCCGGCGGGCTCGGCGGCCGGCACGGGTTCGGCGCCGATCGCGCTGTTGAGCACGCCGACAAAGCCGCGAGTGAACACGCAGCGAGGCAGCGGGCGAGGCGGTGCGTCGGGGGCCGGGCGGTAGTCGGTGGTGACACGGGCGATGCTCCGTTTGAGTTGCGAAGTGGTGTCGGCGTCGGCGAGCTGCGCGTCGGCGGCGTGCAGGCCGAGCGTGTAGCCGGCGCCGGTGCCGAAGGCGAGCGCCAGCGTCAGCAGGCCGAGCCGGGCCAGCCGGCGGATCAAGAGGGCGGTCATCGGTGCGCTCCCTCAGCCGGTCTTGCCGCGCCAGGCGGCGATCAGCCGCAGCGCCGCCGCGTAGCCGCCGACCAGGCCCAGGTGGATCAGCCAGACTTCTGGCGTGAGCGTGCCGGCGACACCCTGGTAGACGAACAGGCCGGTGGCGGCGGCGCAGGCGACGTTGGCCCACAGCTTGGTGTGCGACAGCCGGCCGCTGCCGGGGTTGGTGACGAGGTCGGTCAGGCGCATCAGGCGACCCCTTTCGGCAGTTCGAAGTGCGGGAACTCGCGGAACGGCGCGTCCGGGCGGCCGTACCAGTTCAGCCCCAGCTCGGCGCCGATGCGGCCCATCACCTGCCAGTGCGGGTGGCCGGCGTCCCATTGCGGCTGGCCGGCCAAGAGCGGCACCACGTCGAAGGCGCGCGCGGCCGGCTGGCCGTTCAGCTGAAAGTTGTGCGCCGACTGGCCGGCGCGGGCGTTGGTGACGCGCGGGCCCGGCGCGGTGCGGCCTTGGGCGTACAGCGCGTCCTGCTCGGCGCCGGAGCGCCAGGTACAGGTGATCAGCGGGGTGACGCCGGCGTCGGCGCAACGGGCGAGAAAGGTGTGGGCGAGCGGTTGCAGCGCGGAGTGCAGGTCGGCGAGGTTGCGGCTGGCCATCGGGGGCTCCCTTCGTGGTGGCGATGGGAACGATTCTGGCGCGCGCGGGGGGTGGGGCTTAGCGGACCGGGGTCAGTGGGGAGGGGGGAGGCAGGGTTGGCCGGCGGTTCGGCCAACGTTGTTGCGGTCTGTGGAGAACGGTCGTGCGGGATGGGGCTGTGTCGGTCTCGCCCGACAGGCGAGTTCCTTTTCTTATCTCGCCAAGAAAAGGAACCAAAAGAAGGCGACCCCGACGACGCCGACCCGCTGCGCGGGCTGCCCTGCGGGCGGACGCGGCCAACGGGCGGCTGCGCAACTCGCGCCGGCTAAGCCGGCACTCGGACAGTGCTCGCCGACTACCCCCGTTGGCCGCGCCGTCCTCGGCGGCGTCGATGAGGGGGCGCTGTTGCCTGGGGCGAAGGCGGTCAGCCGCTTGTGCGGCGTGTGATTGCGGGGGCCAGGGGCGCCCCCGCTCCGCCCTTACTGGATCAGGCCGGCGTCGTTGCTCGCCGCAATGGCCGACGGCACCGCCGCGCCGAACAGCTGCAGCGCCTCGACGATCTGCGTCACCGGCACGCCGCCCTCGTACGGCAGGTAGAAATCGGCCGATAGCGCCTCGTCGTCGATCAGCGCGAAGCGCGCGAAGATGTAGTCGCGGTTCAGCCGGTTGACCAGCTCGAGCTTGTCGAGGCGGGCGGCCCGCTCGTCGATGCCGTAGTAGGCGACGAAGCGGATCTGGCGATTGGCCTCGTTGAGATGGACAAACGCCTTCAGTTCGCCGGGGTAGACGGTCAGGTCGCCGTCTTCGTCGATCTCGGTGCGGATCGCGGCCTGTTCGAACAGCGCTTGCAGGCTGGCGAGGCTGAGGCTGTCGTCGCTGAGGAGCGTGGGCTGGGTCATGGGGGCTTTCTTTGTAAAGTCGTTGGGCGGGATCGTGTCACCGCGCTGGGCGCGGTGGGCCAGGGTGACGGGCCGTGTACCCACAAGAGTGGGGAGGGCGCCCCCGGCTTTCAAGGCGCGGGGCACGCTATTATGAACGCCGCGCGGCGGCTTCGGCGCCGATAGGATTGCGACGCGCGGTGGTGATACAGTGCGCGGTTCGTCACGGCCGCGCGGCCGGCCGTCGTTTCCCGGCGCCGCCGCTTCGCCGCCACACCGTCAGTAGAGTCAACGTCATGATGAAAAACAAAGGATCGGGTGGGCTGGTCTATTCCACCGAGCACGGCACGATGTGCCCCGTGTGCCGCAACCCTGTTGCCCAGTGCATTTGTGCGCGCAACAGTGCGCCGGCGTCGGACGGCGTGGTGCGCGTCTCGCGCGAGACCAAGGGCCGCAAGGGCAAGGGCGTCACGCTGGTCAAGGGCGTGCCGCTCGACGCGGCGGCGCTGCAGCAGCTGGGCAAACAGCTCCGAACCGCCTGCGGCTCGGGCGGCACGGTCAAGGACGGGGTGATCGAGATCCAGGGCGATCACGTCGAGCTGGTGATCGAGCGGCTCAAGCCGCACGGCTGGACGAGCAAGCGGGCCGGCGGCTAGGCCGGCCCGGCTCGCTGCCGAACCGCTCATTCCCCTTCCCAGTAGTCCAGCGACGCCCTTGGCGACCGGCTGGTCCGCCTGCTGCCGGAGCACGCCCTGCCGGAGCAGGGGGTGTTTGCGGTCTACCCGAAAACCGGCCACGTCGCGGCCAAGGTGCAGCTGTTCATCCCGTTCATCCGGCAGTTTCTGGCGGGCTAGGGGGGCGCCAGGCCCGTTCGGCCAAGCCTGCTGCGCTGTTTCAGGAAAAGCAGGACCTCCGAGCAAATCGGGGGGTCGTCGGCCATCTGGCTCGCAAGGGCGAGGCACTTCATCCCGGCGGGCGGCTAGGCGGCGTCCCCACGGCAGCTTCGCCATCGGCGCGGCGCCGTCCGGGCTGCCCCAGCCGGTGACCGCGTCGAAGCCGACGCCGGCCGAATACCCCGCCGCCGTGCCGGCCGCATTGCGGGCCACGGTTTGGATGACCTGATGAGGGTGCTGGCCCTGCTATGCCGTTTTCGCGCTGTAGGCATCCATCACGCGCGCCGAGTACACCAGCGTGGCGCCGGCGTTGACCGCGATCGCCACGCCGAGCGCCTCGGCGATCTCTTCCCGCGTCGCCCCCCGTTTCATCGCCGCATCGGTATGTATCGTGATGCAGCCGTCGCATTGCCGGGTGACCGCCACCGCCAGTGCGATCAGTTCGCGCGTCTTGGCGTCCAGGTGTGCGGTCTTCGCGCCGGCGGCGCTCAGCTCGCCATAGCCGCGCACCGTGTCGGGGCTGAGCTTGGCGAGCTCGTCGATGGTCGCGAGCAGCTGCTTTCGGTAATCGTTCCAGTCGAGCATCATAGCTAAGCCTCCTGCGGTGAATCAGACGGACTTTCCGCTAAATGTTGAAGGCAACCGGTTGTCCCTTTAAGGAACGTCCGGTTGCCTGCAGAGCAAGGCGTTTTGCTTAGTGGTGTCTGGGCAAGGTCACGGTATACGCGCTTGCAAGGGCTTTACTATCCAAAAAAAAGACCATAGTAACCAAGGAAAAAGTAGAGAAAATATGGGTAAGTAGTATATGAACGCCCGAATGCTTACCTCGTTGTAAGCTATCCCGTACAGGTTTTGTAGGTAGTGGCTATAAAAATAATTTGTAACAAGAAGGCAGGTTCCAATTGCTACGAAGGCAATCATTCGATAGTTAATCTGCTTCGAGGTGGGAAGAGGTAAATGCCGGGCAGACCAACCTTCCCCCATCCCTTCAACTTTCATATCACTTACTTCGCCGTCAACGAGTACCGACAGGTGTACAACTTGTTTATGCTCACGCTTTGGGTTTAGGTAGTCTAGAGTGATGGTGATTTTGTTTCGCTCAATCTTTCGATCGACTTCTAACTTCTCTGGTGTGATCGACGCATCTAGCACCACGCATTCCGCTGGCAGGCTGAGTGTGAAGGAGGGACGGCTGATTAACTCTGAGCCCTCATTTAGAATTTTTGCATCAACTTGGGCTAGTGATTCAATAGGGCGGCCATCAAATGTCATGTCAATCTTTTGTCGTAAGCTTTCCGGAATCGCTACTATCGAGGAGTTACGAATCTCACGCACTACCAGCCTTTTAGGCTTTTTCCGGTTCAAAACTAAAACGATACAAGTAACCACTGCCACGATTGCACTAACCCAACCGGCTGGCGCATTCGTATAGAACCAATGGAACCATGTGTCAGGACTGTCGGTAGGCATAGCGTATTGGCTCCTAGCGTCTAAATTGAGTGGCGCTTTACTTGAATCACGTCCTATTACCCCGGCAACATTTTTCACGACACACATGCACAAAGAAGTTCTTTTGCAATCAAATGCCTGACCACCAGATGGTGTCAGCTAAATTGTAGCGGCCTTAATATTAACTCGCCGCCCCCGCCTGACCGCCCCCGCGCCGCGCCTTGCAACGCCGTCGCATCGGCTCTGGACTCGTAATTCACCTGATTCGGGGGCAGAGCCGCCGCGTCGATCAAGCGCGCCGTATCGTGCGTTTGCATCAACGACGGGTTGGGATGGGCTTGCCCCTGTTGTTACCTTAAGATCCTTGTTTTGAATCGGCTTTTCGGTCCGTCCGGCGGTGCAACTGGACTGACCGGCGGGCGGTGGGGAGGGCGGTGAGGTTGGCCGAAGCGGGACGGCCGGAGGGAGAAGACCGGGAGGCACCGGTCAAACGGCGCCGCCCCGGGAAATGCAGCGGATCAGCTCCGCGCCGCGACGCACTGCGCCCCGGTCGTCTGTTCGGCCAACGTCTGCCGCTCGGCGATCAGTTCGGCCAGGATCGCGATGGCGATCTCGATCGGGGTGCGGCTGCCGATCGAAAGGCCGATCGGCGCCTTGATCCGCTGGCAGGCCGCTTCGGCCACGCCGGCCGCCGCCAGCCGTTCGAGGCGTGCCCGGGCGTTGGCGCGCGAGCCGATCGCCCCGACGTAGAACGCGGGCGAGGGCAGCGCCACGCTCAGCGCGGCGTCGTCGATCGCCGGCACGTGGGCCAGCGCGATCACGGCGCTGTACGCATCGGGGGCGAAGTGCCGCACCGCCTCGGCCGGGTCCGGGTCCAGCCAGGTCTGCGCCGGGTCGGGCCAGCCGTCGCGCCGCTCGGCGCGCGGTTCGCACAGACTGACGGCGAAGCCGAGCCGCGGTGCCAGGTCGGCGAGCTCGCGGCTGACGTCGCCGGCGCCGATGATCAGCAGCCGCCACAGGGCGGACGGTTCGAGAGAAACGGTGTTGGACATCGTGATCCTTAGGTCGTGGAGGTCGGCGGGGGGCGCCCCGCCAAGGTACACCATCGGCGGCCGTTCAGCCCGCCCGGTCGCTGAACACCGCGAACTCGTCGCCGCCGAGCGTGAACGACGCCACCTCGTGCATGCCGAGCCGCTGATGCGCCCGCAGTGACGCCGGGTTGTCGCGGCGGATGAACAGCACCGCCTCGCGCCCCGGCAGCCGCTCGCGCAGCGCCGCGTACAGCTGCGCCAACAGGCCGCTGCCGCGCTCGGTCTCGGCGATGCACACCGGGCCGTACACATAGGCGTCCGGCTGGCCCGGCCAGGCCTCGAGCATCGCCCGCGCCGGCGGCGCCTCGGCGTCGGCCTTGGCCGAGCTGAACAGTACGCCGACCACCCGGCCGTCGCGATGCGCGACCAACACCGGCATGTCGCCGGTCACCCACCGCTCTACCAGCTCGCGCGGGAACTCGCCGGTCAGCGAGCCGCCGTGCGCGGGCGAGTTGGCGTGCAGCAGGGTGGTGATGCCGTCGAGATCGGCGGCGGTGGCGAGGGTGATGTCGAGCATGGGCGGGGCTCCAGCGGATGAAGTCGGGGTCGGTGTTAGGAGGCTAGCCCGCCGCGGCGCATTCGTGCAACCAGTCGATGAACACCTGCAGCCGCTTCGGCAGCGGGTCTTTGGGCGGGTGCACCAGGTAGTAGTCGTAGCGCCCGGACAGGGCGAACGGGCCGAAGGGCAGCACCAGCTCGCCGCGGTCGAGTTGCGCCTGCACCAGATGCTGCCGGCCGATGGCGATGCCGGCGTGGTTCAGCGCCGCTAGCACGCACAGGTCGGAGCGGTCGAAGCTGAGGCCGCGCCGGGGCAGCGCCGCCTCGACGCCGTGATGGCGCGCCCACAGCATCCACTCGGCATCGTGGGCGGCGTTGTCCCAGGCCAGCGAGTCGTGCAGCAGGGTGCACTCGCTGAGTTGCTCCGGCCGGCCGGTCAGTGCATGGCGCCGGGCGTAGTCCGGGCTGCACACCGGGGCGATCCTCTCGTCCATCAGCCGGGTGCTGGCAAGGCCCGGGAAGTCGCCGTCGGCGTAGTAGAGCGCCAGGTCGATGTGCTGGGTGCGGAAGTCGACGTTGTCGTTGCCGACCCGGATGTCCAGCGACACCGCCGGGTAACGGTCGGTGAACTCGGCCAGCTTGGGCACCAGCCAGCATTGCGCCAGCGAGGGGCGGACGTACACGGCGAGCTCGCCTGCGACCTCGTTGGCCGAACCGGGCTGCAGCGCTTCGGTCAGCTCGTTCATGGCGCCCTGCAGGATCTGGAAGATGTGCTCGCCGGCCTCGGTCAGCCGGACCCGGCGCGTCAGCCGCACGAACAGCCGCTGGCCCAGCGCGCGCTCCAGCCGGCCGATGCGGTGGCTGACCGCGCTGGGCGTCAGGCACAGCTCCTCGGCCGCTCGCGCGAAGCTCAGGTGCCGCGCGGCGGCGAGGAAGGTGTAGAGGTTGGCGAACTGGGTGCTGTCGAGCCGGGCGCCCAGCCGCGGGGGAAGGTTCAGCATGGCGCCATTATAGAGGGCGGGGCGGGGCAGAGGCCTAGCGCGCCTCGTCCTGCAGCAGCTGCCGGCCGTGCGCCAGGTAGCCGTCCATCTCCGGCTCCGGCACCATGCTGCCGCCGGTGGCCCACACGAGGTGGGTCGCCTGTGCCAGGCGGGCGTCGCTCAGTCCCAGCCGGGTGCGGTAGCCCTGCTGCTCGGTCAGCACCCGCGCCAGGCCGGGCACGCCGGCCAGCGCCGACGGCTCGAGGCGCAGGCCTTCGCTGTATTCGAGCAGTGCCAGTAGCCGGTACAACTCCTCGTCGCTCACCGTGTAGTAGCCGTCGATCAGCCGCTGCATCGCGCGGCCGACGAAGCCGGACGGGCGCCCGACCGCCAGGCCGTCGGCGGCGGTGCGGTTGTCGATGCCGAAGTCCTGCACCGACACCGCGTCGTGTCGTCCGGTGTAAACGCCCAGCAGCATGCACGGCGAGTGGGTCGGCTCGGCGAACAGGCAGTGCACCGCGTCGCCGAACGCCAGCTTCAGGCCGAACGCCACCCCGCCGGGGCCGCCGCCGACGCCGCACGGCAGGTAGACGAACAGCGGGTGCTCGGCATCGACGCGGATCGCCGCCGCCACAAGCTGCCGCTTCAGCCGCTCTGCCGCCACCGCGTAGCCCAGGAACAGGCTGGTGGAATTCTCGTCGTCGACGAAGTGGCAGTAGGGGTCAGCGTCCGCCAGCTTGCGCCCCTCGGCGACGGCGACGCTGTAATCGGCCTCGTATTCGACCACGGTGACGCCGTGCGCACGCAAGAGGTCCTTCTTCCATTGCCGGGCGTCCGCCGACATGTGCACCGTGGTCTGGAAGCCCAGCCGGGCGCTCATGATGCCGATTGACAGACCCAGGTTGCCGGTCGAGCCGACGGCGATGCGATGTTGGCCGAACAGCGTTCGTGCTGCCTCGCCGTCGAGCAGGGCATAGTCGTCGTCCACCTGCAGCAGCCCGTGCTGCAGCGCCAGGTCCTCGGCGTGCTTGAGCACCTCGTAGATCCCGCCGCGCGCCTTGATCGAGCCCGAAATTGGCAGGTGGCTGTCGAGCTTCAGCCACAGCGCGCCGTGAGCGGGAATCCGATAGCGTTCGACCAGGCTGCGGTGCAGTTGCGGCGCCGGCACCAGCGGCGATTCGATCAGCCCGCCGGCGGCGCGGGTCTCGGGGAAGACGCGGGCGATATAGGGGGCGAAACGCGCCAGCCGGTCGCTCGCGTCGGCCACATCGGCGGCAGCGAGGCCGACATCGGCCTGCGCCTCGGCGGTCGGGGCGAGGGCGGGGTTGAACCAGCTGGTCTCCCCGAGCGCCATCAGCGTCTCGATTAGCGGGTAGCGGGCACACCAGTCGGCGAGCGACATTCCTGCAATCATCACGGCTCCTCATCGTTGCGGCGGCCGCGCGGCGGGCGGCCTGTCGGCACTGTAGCGAGCCGGGCGGCGGCTGACAAAGGACGATTGCTCAGCCTAGGGTTGACGTCAGGTCAGCTATCCTGTCGCGTCTTGCTGCGATGCCGTTACTACGGACAGCTGTGGCGCGCCGGGGCGGGAGTGGGGTGATGGCGCTGTTGTTGGACGAGATCGCAGCAATGCCGCCGTTGGTGCTGAATGCGCCGTTGCCGGCCGAACCGCGCCTGGCGCGGATGTGCCGCGCGCTGCTCGAGCAGCCTTCGCTGGACGTCGACCTCGACGCGGCGGCGGCGCGTGCCGGCATGAGCCGGCGCACCTTCACCCGGCTGTTCCGTCAGCACACCGGGGTCGGCTTCGCCAGCTGGCGCCAGCAGGCCTGCCTGCTCGCGGCCGTGACGCGGCTGGGGCAGGACGAGCCGGTCACCCGGGTGGCGTTGGACCTCGGCTACAGCAGCCCCAGCGCGTTCAGCGCGGTATTCCGCCGGGTGCTCGGCACCACCCCGAGGCGTTTTCTCTATAGCGATCCTTCGGCCGACTAGCCGGCCCTGGCCTGCCTGGGGCCGCCCGTCAGGAAGGCGGCGAAGGTGGGGGCGAGCCCGCCCAGCGTCACCGGTAGGTCCGCTCGGTCGCAGGCGCCCAGCAGGTCGTGCAGCGCCCGCCGCAATGTCTGCAACGCTTCGGCCAACTGCGTGCCGTTCCTGTCCGGGTAGGAGGCTGTGATCGCCGCGCACCAGCCTAATCGCGCTGCCTGGTCCATACTGGCGAAGACCAAGGGAAGGGGCGAAACCGTATGCATTACGAGCTCTATTACTGGCCGTCCATCCAGGGGCGCGGGGAGTTCGTCCGGCTGGCGTTCGAGGCCACCGGCACCGAGTATCTCGACGTCGCGCGCTTGCCGGAGCGCGACGGGATGGGCGAGCCGGCGCTGCTGCGCTTTCTCGACCAGGCCGACACGGCACACCCGCCGTTTGCGCCGCCGTTCCTGAAGGTGGGGGAGCGGGTGATCGGCCAGACCGCCAATATCCTGCTGTTCCTCGGCCCGCGCCTCGGTCTCGCGCCGCGGGCCGAGGCCGACCGGCTGTGGACGCACCAGCTGCAATTGACGATCGCCGACCTGCTCGGCGAGGCTCATGACACCCATCACCCGATCGCGAGCGGCCTCTACTACGAGGAGCAGAAGCCCGCGGCCCGGCGGCGTGCAGCCGACTTCCTCCGCCACCGGCTGCCGAAGTTTCTCGGCTACTTCGAGGGCGTGCTCGACGCCAACCCGCGCCGCTCCGGCTTCCTGGTCGGCGCCAGGCTGTCCTATGTGGACCTGTCGCTGTTTCAGCTGATCGCGGGCCTGCGCTATGCGTTTCCCCAGGCGATGGCCCGACTGGAGCCGCAGTACCCAGGCCTGATCGCGTTGCACGACCGCGTCGCGCTACTGCCGTCGCTGGCCACCTACCTCGCCTCGAGCCGACGCGTGCCATTCAACGAAGAGGACATCTTTCGGCATTACGCCGAGCTCGATCGCTAGCCGCAGCGCGGATTGCGACCGGGCCGACTGGCGGGCGGCGGAACAGCAAACGCCTGCAGGTGTCACCTTAAGCGGTCAGTGCCCGGTTGAGCTCCGTGCGCCAGGTGGCCGGGTCGGGGTTCGACTCCGGGCCCGCCACGTAGCACTCCCAGAGGGCCGGAGCTGGTTTGTGCCCCTCGGCAGTGATCCATTCGATGAACTCGCCCCAGGCGGTGCCGAGACCCTCATACGGCCCGTGGTACACCGTCCGTGCCACCTTCGCGGCGGGCAATTGACTCATCGTCACGCGGCCCGTGGCGGAGACGGGCGTCGTGACCGGTACACCGACCTCGAAATCGAAGATGTCCGGGTCCACCCTCAGGTGGTACGAGAAAACCGGGCCGGCAGGCGCGATGCCCTGCGCCGCAATGGCGGCCATCACCTCGGCGATGGCCGGACCCATGAAACTTTGGATCTGAGTCCGCGGAACAGTGAGGCGGATGATGGCGGTCAGTTGGGCGGCGGTCTGAGTGAGCTGGGGTGTGTCGATCATGGGGACTCTCCTGCTGTTTGAAGCGGGTTTGCGCGCGGCATCCTTGTAGGTTCCTGGGACGGGAAGAGGCGCAAAGGGCGCGACCCTTGCCGTCGTTGGGCGGCGCCTAACGCCTGAAATCAGCGGCCCGCTTTGGCGGGTCTGCTGGATCGGGTCATTGGATCGGCCAATCACCACCGGCCTAAACAAACTAAAATAAGGCTATTTTGCAGCTCATTGCTCATGTAAGAACCCGCGACACACAGCCACAAGTTTGTTTCCATCTGGATCACGAACGTAAGCAGCGTAAAAGTCTTGATCATATTCGGGACGCAGGCCGGGCGCTCCTTCAGATGCTCCGCCATGCTCAAGCGCGGCAGCATGAAATGCTTGTACTCCAGCCCAACTTTTTGCCCGCAGGGCAACCATTGTTCCGTTCCCGACTGTGGCAGGCTGACCATTGAATGGCGAGCAAACCCAAAGCGCGAGCTCATTTACGCCACCAGCTTCGTAACTACCCCAACCAGCCCAACCGTCCAAGTTTGGCTCATTGGAAGTGTCACAACGCTTGTGGCCGAGTGGCGCAAGCACTTCATCATAGAAACGAACAGCGCGCTCGAGGTTATTGGTTCCGAGACAGATGTAGGCGAACATTGATGCGACCTTGTGATGTCTAACGTTTGACTGTCCGTTCGATCGAAGGGTCAGCCACGCAGCGGCCGGCGCGAGGCCTCTATCTTTCCGAGCAACCACTGTAGCCCCGCCAGGTGCTGCTGGTCATGGCTGCAAAGGTAGTGCACCAGGCTGCGCAGCGACAGCGGACCGTAGCCCTCGAACACCGCGGTGCGGTCGAACTGCTCGGGGCTCAGGGCCGTGATGAGCGCGACGGTCTTCGCACGCGCCTCCCGAAACGCGGCGAAGGCCGCGCCGGCATCGGCCGTGGCGTAGGAACGCGCTTCGGCCAGCGCCTCGCTATCGATGGAGGCCAGGGTTGGATTGGACTCGTTCAGCGTTCGGTGGAAGCGCAGGTGATACCCGTCGACCTCGATGTCGCGCACGTGGCAGACCTGCTCGATGGCCGTGAACGGCTCGCTTGGCACGCCATCCCAGGACGGGGGCGCCCAGTGCCTGAACTCGGCGGGAATGGCGGCGTAGTGAGCCTCCAGCTGCTGCGGGAAGGCTGCCAGGGTGTTCAGCGTGATGGGGTTCATTCCGACTCCGAGGGTAAACGAGGGGCTAACGCCCGGATCAAGCCGGGCCGCGAAGCGGCTTCGGCCTGAATGCATCGTTAGGCAACAAGCCGCTTAGAGCCACTAACAAAACCCAGCGAAGCGGTTCCGGCTAGGCGCGCGCCGCAGACAGTACAAGTAGTCCGGCAAGGCAGCGTAACAACGCCGGAAGGGTTTTGTTAGCGGCGCTTACTGTGAATTCTCGGCCAGACGTTTCAACGCACTCAACACCTCCGGGAAGTCGCCGGTGACCATGGGGCCGAACTCGGCAGCCGCCGGGCCAGATATTTCCGTGCTGTAGGTGATTCTGGTGTTGCCGGAGGGCAGCAGCGCCAGTCCGTGGCGCACCAGCACGCGTGTACCGTCAATCACCGTCTCGTCCGTGAAACTTTCGTTCTCCCTGACCTCCACGAGGGTGCTGGTGAAGGCTTCCTCCCCTGGGGGCTTCATGGAGAACGTGGTGCCGCTGACAAACGGGCCGTGTATCTCGATGCTTTCAATTCCAGCGTTCCACGTTTTCCAGCCCGCAACGTCCGAGAGCAGCTGCCAAAGCTGCGCAGGGCTTGCGCTCGTTTCAATGCTTTCCTCATGAGTCCACATGGTTCTTCCTTGTTGTCTAACGTTGAAGTTCAGCGAACGCCGAAGGCGGTCCGCTGGAATGATGGGTTAGAACTCCTTAGCGCTCATTGCATCTTCAGGCCGGCCGCAAGAGCTCCTGCCGCAACCACTGCGAGGACGCCTTGCGCTACAACGAGGAAAGCCTGTATCTGCGATAGCTTTGCGATCATTCGAGCCCCGGCTACGAGATCACCTCGCATAGCTTTTTCCATTGAGTTATGTGCGATCCAGCGGATGGGTGGCAATAGCCCTCGCTCGTACTCGCGGGCAAATAGTTCTAGATCAAACTTGTCGGTGAACTGTGCGACCTTCTTGCCGAGAACTTCGCCATCCTCATGGGCGGACAGAGCTGCACTAACGACTGTGCCCACGTACGTGCCAAGGACAGCCAATACGAGGCTGACGAGAAACAAGACAAGGCCAAAGCGGATGTGAGTTATCTCGATGAACTTGGAGACTGTCTCAATGTTTGCCAACGTCAGCGAGAAGGCCGCACCAAAACCTGCCATTAGCCAAGTAGAGAAGGACGGCAGAGCTGCACTCACACGATGCGTGGCCGCAAGAAGAGCTTGCTTGGCGGCGGTGCGTTCATCGATTGGTTTTTGTTCGTCGACCATTTTTGCCCTGGCACTCGATTGGAGTTCTAACGATGAAGGTAAGGGGCGGCAAAATGCGTCGTATTTTGACGTCCCGGCTGACCGCCGTGTTAGGCGGCGACTCTGGCGATCGCGTCGATCTCGACCAAGGCTCCCAGCGGCAACCGCGAGACCTCGACGCATGCCCGAGCGGGAAAGGCATTCGGGAAATAGCGGGCGTAAACCGCATTGACCGCGGCGAAGTCATCCATATTCGTCAGGTAAACCGTTGCCCGGACGACCCGGTCGAGACTTGACCCCGCGGCCTCTAGGATCGCTTCAATGTTCCGGAGGGCACGGTCTGCCTGTGTCGCCGCGTCCGATCCAACCATTGCACCCGTCGCGGGATCTAACGCGACCTGGCCTGATGTCCAGATCCAGCCATCGAGAACCACACCCTGCGAATACGGCCCGACCGCAGTGGGTGCCTGGCTGGTCATCACAATTGACTTGTTCATGTGCTCCTCCGTTGTATTGGCGACCCGCCGGAGCAAACCTCTCAACGCCTGGCCCACTACCCAGTGGGGCAAACGGATGGCTCCGACGAAGGGCACCAACACAGGCAACGGACGCCTTCGGCCAACCTGCTGAAACAGCAAAACGCTAAGGTTGGCCGAACCTCTTTTGTTTTAACGCCTAACGCCCAAGCTCAGCCGCCGTCCTGCCTCAGCAAAGCGAAGCCAAGACGGTCGGCTGGAGCGCCTTGTCGGGCGCCTGTGATAGAGGGCTGGAAGAGTTCAATGCGTTATTCCGCTACGCTGACGCCCGAGCCACCCATCTCCTTCGGAACGTCCTTCATCTTCGGCAACCCGTCCTTAATGCGGAGCTTCGTCTCCTGATAGTGGACATGGACGCCGGCGTGATACGGGAAGTCCGGAATAACAGCCGCATACACGTCGATGAGTCCCATGCCGGGATGCTCCGTGAAGATATGGCCTCCACACGTCTTGCACCATTTGCGATAACTATGCGGCGTCTTGTTGTAAGTGCCGATGTTGTCTGCACCCTGCGTGATCTGTACCGCTTCGGGTTTCCATAGAGTGAAGGCGTTGACAGGCCCCGCCGACCACCTTCGACAAGACTCGCAATGACAATAACCCATTGCGACGGGCTCACCGCTGACCGTGAACTGAACCGCGCCGCAAAAGCAACTGCCTGTGTACGTTTTTCCGTTGCTCATGATGCACCTCCTTGGTGGTTTGCACGAAGACAAGGTACGGAGTGCAGGCTTTGCCAGGATCAACTCCGGCTCGAAATCTCCTAGATTCTTGGATGCCCAACGTTTGAGTTAGGCGGCACTGCATCTCTAAAAAGCAGTTACTTGGGTTGGCGGGCATAGCTAACAGTGAGAACTTCCCATTGATGCCCTTCGGGTTCGTTCCAGTAGATCATCCTCCCGCCGTAGTCGGTGTTGATCTGCCTATCGACGGGGCCTCGGACCGTGCTGCGATACTCGATTCCAGCTGCTTTGATTCTCTCAAGGATGCGATCGAACTCTTCTTCCTCTACGCGGAAGCAGAAGTGCTCGATGGGGAACGGCTCATCTGTTTCGATGAAATCAAGAGTCATGCTGTCGTTGATGTAAACAGCAAAGAATGGGCCCTCTCTCGCAGGGCCACAGGGAACGCCGAGAAGATCAGCCAAGAGCTTTGCCGAAGCGTCCCTCTTGTGCGACGACACTATGACGTGATCAAGCTGAATCGCCATGATGAGTCCTCCTGCTTGCTACCAATGCGCGGCGTGCCGACCCGTGTGCCCCCTAACGCCTGACTTCACGGGCGGCCGTAGTCCCGTGCAAGGAAATGTTAGGTGGCCCATCGAGCGAGCCGGCCGGATCACGCCCGCTTGCGCAGAAAGACGTGAGTCGCACGTTCGCCCGCCACGTAGTTCGTGCATTCATAGCCCAAGGCATGCATATCGATGCCGTTCAAGAGATGTTCACCGGATCCGAGTAAGACAGGTCTCATGGCGAGATGGAGTTCGTCGATCAGGTTGGCGCGCAGATACTGCCGAATAGTAGCTACGCCGCCACCGAGACGGATGTCGCGGCCGCCCGCTGCGGCGATTGCCTTCTCCAGAGCGGCGTGAATGCCTTCCGTGACAAAGTGGAACTCCGTACCTCCCGCCATCCTGAGCGGTGCACGCGGGTGATGCGTCAGCACGAAGACGGGCGTGTGATACGGCGGCTCGTCGCCCCACCAACCCTTCCAGCTATCGTCCAGCCATGGGCCTCGGACAGGACCAAACATGTTGCGCCCAAGAATCCAGGCACCGATTCCGGCAAAGCCTTGCTCCGCCATTCCGTTGTCGACCCCCGTCTCTCCATCGTCATAGCCGTGCATCTTCCGCCATACGCGTGTGTGGAAGAACCACTCCATCAACTCAGCCCCCCTGATGCCGAGCGGATTCTGGAGGTCTTGGTTCGGTCCAGCACCGTAACCATCGATTGAGATCGCAAAGCTCTGGACTCGGAGTTTCGACATTGCATTCCTCGCCAATTGGTCAGTGGGACGATCCAGCTGTGGGCCACCTAACGCTTTACATAACCTGCACCGGAGTGCGCCGCACGGAGGGAACCCCAAAGCCGCAGGCTTTGAGGTGCCCGGTTGATGGAATTGTTAGGCATCACCCCGCTCATTACTCAGGGATCTCAGCCTCGACCAATTGCGCAAGAAGGGTAAGCGATTCTTGCCAACCGAGATAACAAGCCTCAGGCGGAATGGCTTCCGGTATCCCTTCTTGCACTATGTTTACTTCAGGACCGCAAGACACTTTTTGCAAAGACACTGTCGTCTGCATTTCCCCCGGCAAGTTCGGATCGTCGAATTTATCTGTGTGCCGAATTCGCTCGTTGGGCACCAACTCAAGATACTCTCCGCCGAAGGAATGACTGTTTCCCGTGGTGAAGTTCATGAACGACATCTTGTAAGTGCCGCCGACTTTGGCATCGATATGGTGAACCTTGCCCGTGAAACCATTTGGGGGAAGCCATTTGACCATTGCGTCGGCATCGAGGAACGCTCGGTAGATTCTCTCCGGGGTTGCCCGGAGCACGCGATGAAGTCGAATTGTGTTCGTAACCATAATTCCTTCGCCTTTCCTTGCGTTGTGCTGCCTAACGCCTGAATTAAGCCGAGCCGCGAAGCGGCTTCGGCTTGAATGAATTGTTAGGCCTGGTCCGACTTCGCCCGCCTTGGCCTTGCCTTTCCGACGGATGCATTGAGGGCGACCGCGGCAAGGATGAGCGCCTTGAATGCGCCCGCGTCGACCTCCTCCCCCTCATGGATGTCAATCGCGCGCCTTGCGTTCCCGTCGAGGCTCGAGTTAAAGAGCTTGGCCGGGTCCTCCAACGAAGCCCCCTTGGCGAAGGTCAGCTTCACTATCGACTTGTAAGACTCGCCGGTACAGATGATCCCGTCGTGCGACCATACGGGAGTGCCCATCCACTTCCACTCCTCGACGACGTCAGGGGCTGCCTCTTTGATGAGCTTGCGTATCCTGCTCAAGGTCTCCCCGCGCCAGTCCCCGAGCTCGGCGATTCTTTTGTCAATCAGCTCAGGTGCCGACTGGCCCTCGGTTGAACCCGACTTTTTCATTTTCTCCTCCTTCACGAATGGGATCCGGTAGTCGGCCTAACGGCTAAGCTAACCGGCCCGCGGCCACCGACCTGTGCGAGGAAGAAGCCATATGCCGGCGGGTCCGGTTGAGCGCGTGGTTAGGCCGAACACCGAGCCTAGATTTCAACTTCCACCGCATCGCCAACGAGGCGCACCCTGTACGTGGCAACGTCTTTCGTCGCGGGGTCCATCGTGACGCGGCCGGTCTTGATATTGAAGCGCGACGCGTGCCAAGGACACTCGATTTCCTCGCCGCTGATTGCCCCTTCGGAGAGGGGGCCACCCTCGTGAGGACAGTCGTCATCAATCGCGTAGATCTCGCCGTCAAGGTTTATGAGTGCGAGGCGCTTGCCCTCGACCCTCACCCCGATCACGCCAGTTTCGGGAATCTCAGACTTCCTGGCGACTTCGACAAACCTGCCCATTTGCTCGTCCTGATTAAAGAATGGTATCTACTCTTGCGCTGGCGTCGGAAGACGAAGACAAATCGCCGATTCGACCAAACTGGAAGAATGCGACCTTCGTCGTCCCACCTCCATGTCGCCCACGCACCCGTTCGGCATTCGAATTACCCAAACGTCTCCGCTTACAGCGACCTGGCGGATAGAACGAATGAAGTTGCGCCCCTGTGCCCATTCGGTGAGGCCTAACGTAAAGTTGAGGGGCGCGCCGCTTTAGGCGCGTCCCTCTCGAACGCCATGTTAGTTGCCATTGCTGATACAACTAATTCACTGACGAGCTTCAACGTGCTTGGCAAAGTTATTCAGGATGGCTTGCCATCCGTGACGCTGTTGTTCCACAGGATTTTCGGATTCAGCATCGAACGTAACGCGCACCGTGACACCGTTTGCGCCAGTTATGAACTCGACTGCACCAGTACGGTCTCCGAACGAATACTCAATCAACTCGTTAGGCACGATCTTGGTGTACGTTCCGGCGAAGTCAAAGCCGAAGCTACCGTCTTTGGCCTCCATGCGCGATGTAAACGCTCCACCCACGCGCAAATCGACAGTGGATTTGATTGTGTGCCAATCATCAGAAGCTGTATTCCACTGCTTGATGTCGTCTGGCGTTGTGTAGACGCGCCAGACCTTGGTAACGGGAGCTTTGACGATGGTTTCAACGGTGATTTTCATGGTCTGACTCCTTGTGGTTGGCAACTAACTATGTATTAGACGTCCTAAAAGACGTATTTTCTTGCGTCACTACACCCGCTCTCGCCGTCTAGCCCTGTCCGGCCTGGCGTCACGGCACAAAATATTCACTCACCATAGACGGGCACGTCGCCTTGCGCCAGGGCCGGAGGGCGCCGGATCGTCCGCTGCTGGCCGCGATCGGACGGTTGCGCCGACAAGCCAGACACACGCCTAGGCGGCCGATACGGCCGCGCTCCATCGCATCGTCAGGTGCCGCGCCCCCTCCAGCACCAGCAACGCCACCGCCGCCCAGATCGGGATATACGTCAGCCACTCGCCGGGCTGGATGCTCTCGCCGAGCAGCAGCGCCACGAACACCAGCAGCACCGGCTCCACATAGCCGAGCAGGCCGAACAGGCTGAACGCCAGCGCGCGGCTGGCCAGGATGTAGCACACCAGCGCCGACGCGCTGATCACCCCCAACAGCGGCACCAGCCCGAACAGCTGGGGGTGGCCGGCGAACGGGGCGAGCGGTGCGGCGCCGATGAATAGCAGCGCCACCGGCAGCATCAGCACCATGTCGAACCACAGCCCGCCGAGGTGGTCGGTGGCGAGCCGGCGCCGCAGCATGAAATACAGCGGGTAGCCCAAGGCCACCAGCAGCGTCTCCCAGGAGAAGCTGCCGACCCGGTACAGCTCATTGGCCACGCCGAGCGCCGCGCAGCCGGCCGCCAGCCACTGCAGGGGGGACAGCCGTTCCCGGTACACCAGCCGGCCCGCCAGAATCATCGTCAGCGGCAGCAGGAAGTAGCCCAGCGACACCTGCAGCCCCCGCCCGTGCAGCGGCGCCCACATGAACAACCATAGCTGCACCCCGACTAGCGCCGACGAGGCCAGCAGGCCCAGCGCCAGCGCCGGCCGGCGCCGCAGCCTGGCGGCGATGCCTTTGGCCAGCGCCCAGTCGCCGCCATACCGCATGAAAGCCGTCACGAACGGCAGCGTCAGCAACAGCCGCCAACCGAAGATCTGCTCCCCGCTGAGCGGGGCCAGCAGGGTCGTATAGAAATACAGCACCCCGAACAACACCGAGGCGACCACCGACAACAACACACCCTTGGACACAAGCACTCCAGATAAACAGCCCGATAAAGACCGTCGAGTATAGGCAGAAGGGCTGAACTGGATTACCGACTGCAGCGGTCAAATCGGTAATATTTCTCGATGTATTGGCTAGAATGAGAAAAACATCGCAAAGGCTGTCATGGCAACCGTTTCGCTCGATCGGCGCGACCTGCTGATCCTCAACGCGCTGCAGGACGATGCCGCCGTCCCGCTGCGCGAGTTGGCCGAAAGGGTCCACCTCTCGGTGGCCACCTGCCAGCGGCGCATTGCCCAATTGCGCGCCTCCGGCGTGCTGGTCAAGGAAGTGGCCATCGTCGATCGCAAGCGGGTCGGCCGGCCGCTGACCGTGTTCGTCTCGGTCGAGCTGGCGACGCAGAACGACATGCTGCTGCGCCAGTTCGAAACGACCATGCAGGCCGAGGCCGACGTGATGGCCTGCTACGAGATCTCCGGCGAGGCCGATTTCCTGTTGATCGTCAATTCCGCGTCGATGGAGGCCTACCATGCCTTCACCCGGCGGGTGTTCTCGTCCGACAACAACGTGCGCAACTTCAAGAGCAACTTCGCGATGAACTGCGCCAAGTTCGAAACGAAGATCCCGCTCGACATCCCCGGCGAAGACGCCTGAGCGCGGCGCCGCTCAGCCGAACGGCCGCACGCCGATCAGCCAGCCGTGCAGCAGGAAGGCGAACAGCGCCCAGGCCGCCAGCCCGACGACGATCACCAGCGCATCGCGCCCGGCGCGCACGGTCGGTGGCGGGGTATTGGCCAGGCGGTCGCGGCGGCGGGCCGACACGAAGTCCGCCACCGCCCAGGCCAGGAAGGCGCCGAACAGCACCACGGCCGCCACGCTGCCGTTGGCGAGCAGGTGGGCCAGCGCCCAGAGCTGGACGCCGATCAGCATCGGGTGCCCGACCGCGGCCCGGATGCGGCTGCCGCGCAGGTCCGCTGCCACCAGCAGCACGAAGGCCGGCACGGTCAGCAGGCCGGTGACATGCCGTGCCCACAGCGGCGGCGCCCAGAGCAGTGGGCCTTGGCCGCGCGCCAGGCCGTAGCCCCAGATAATCAGCACCAGCCCGAGCGCCGAGGCCAGCGAGTAGCCGCCCTTCCAGGCGGCCGGGCCGAAGCGGGCGATCTGCGCCGCACGCCAGGGCTCGGCGACGATGCGGATCGAGTGCACGCCGAGAAAGATCAGCAATCCCAGTACCAGAACCGTCATCCGAAAACCCCTATGTCGTTGACTGACGAGCTTAGTTATTGACCAGGAATTCGAAGGCGCCAAGCTCGGCGTGGTGCAGTGCAATCCCGACGGCGCTGTTTCGCCTGCTGCGTCGGCCGGCGTCAATCGTGCGCCAGCACCTCGATGATCGGGCAGGTGCCGCCTTCGGCCGAGTCGCATTGCGCCACCAGAGCGGCCAAGGCCCGCTGGATCGCCGCGAGATCGGCCATCTTCTGTTCGATCAACGCGAGCTTGCGGGTCGCCAGCGCATGCGTCTCGGCGCAGCCGCTCGCCTCGTCCAGCCGCAGCAAGCCGGCGACTTCAGACAGGGTGAAGCCGAGCGCCTGCGCGCGCTTGATGAAGCGCAGCCGTTTCACCCTGTCGGCGGGGTAGCGCCGGTGCCCGCCCAACGGCTTGGCCGGCTCGTCCAGCAGGCCGCGCCGCTGGTAGTAGCGGACCGTCTCGACGTTCACCCCGGCCGCGGCCGCCAGCTGGCCGATCGTCAATTCTGTGGCCATCATCTTTCCCTTGATTCCGTACCTTGGTACGGAATTTATAGTGAAATCATCAAGACGGACCCGAGGAAACCGACATGGCATCGAACAGCGGAAAACCGCTGATCGCCGGGGGGCTGGCCGCCGTTGGCGCGTCGCTGTGCTGCGTCGCGCCGCTGGTGTTGCTGGCGCTCGGCATCGGCGGTGCGTGGGTGGCCAGTCTGACCGCGCTGGAACCGTACCGCCCCGTGTTCATCGGCCTGACCCTGCTGTCGCTCGGGCTGGCCTTCCGCCGGCTCTACCTGGTGCAGTCAGCCTGCGCCCCGGGCACGCGCTGCGCCGAGCCGCGCACGATTAAGCGGCAACGGCTGACGTTCTGGCTGGTCGCGGTGCTGCTGCTCGGCCTGTTGGCCGTGCCGAGCCTCGCCCCGCTGTTCTACTGAAAGGAGATGGCCATGCGCCGACTGCTGATTGCCCTGCTTGCCACGATGCCCCTCGTGGCGCTGGCTGGCGCACCGAAAACCGTCACGCTCGATGTGCAGAACATGACGTGCGAACTGTGCCCGGTCACGGTCAAGAAGTCGCTGGAGAGGGTGTCCGGCGTGAGTGCCGTGAGGGTCGACTTCGACAAGAAGACGGCCACCGTCAGCTACGATCCGGACAAGGCCCGGCCCGAGGCGCTGATCAAGGCGTTGACCAGGGCGGCCATGAACGCCGGCTATCCGTCGACCGTGCATCGGTGACGCCGCAATGAGCGCGATCGTCCTCGAGTCGGTGCTGACCTGCCCGCACTGCGGTTACGCCAAGCGGGAGACCATGCCCACCGATGCCTGCCAGTTCTACTACCAGTGCAGCCACTGCAAGGCCCTGCTGCGCCCCAAGCCCGGCGATTGCTGCGTGTTCTGTTCCTTCGGCTCGGTGAAGTGTCCGCCGGTCCAGGCGCAGCGCGGGTGCTGCGGATAGCGAGATTGTCGTCACGGCGCCGCGCGGTCGATTCGCGTTATCGCGCTAGGCTGTCACTACCAACGAAAACGCCCCGCGATTGCGGGGCGTTTCTCTATACAAGGTTGGCCGAAGCGGTCACTCCCACAGCGAACCCTGCCCGCCGCCGTCCCGTCTGTATGCAGGGGGGCTCCATTTAGTGAAACAGGCCGACCACGCCGATGCGTGCTCGGCGCTATCCACAAAGCGAGGCGTTACCTAGCGCCGGCGTCGTTGAAAGCCGGCGTTCGGGAGGTTCCGCTACGACCTAGCACGGTCAGCGACTGCCATCATCCAGCCCGTCGAGCGGACCACAACGCCGAGCCCATCAGCACCACGCCGCCCATTTGAACGATGCTCAGCGCATGACCGTAGACGGCCCAGTCGATCAAGATGGCGGTGACGGGGTAGACGAACTGGAGCACCGCGATGCGGCTGGTCGGCAGCCGGCTCATGCCGGCGTACAGCACGGCGTAGGCAAGGCCTGTGTGGATGACGCCGAGCCCGACGAGCCAGGCCCAAGCCGGCCCGACGGTTGGCCATCCATGTAACAGTGGCCACCAGACGGTCAGCACCACCCCTACCGCGCATTGCCACCATGCTAGCGCGAACGAGCTGACCGCGGGAGCCATCTTGGCAATCATCGTCACCCCCGCGTAGGCCAGCGAGCCGATTAGGCACATCAACAAGCCAACCGCGTAGTCGCGTGTGAAAATCTGCCCATCCCCCATGCCGTCGACGAGCCCGGTCGCCAGCGCCAAGCCGAGCAAGGCCACCGCCGCGGCAGCGGCGCGCTTCGGAGATACCTTTTCTCTTAGCAGCCATGCCCCCATCGCCATCACCCAGAACGGCTGCACATGGAAGACGACGGTGGCGACCCCGATCGAGGTGCGCGGAATCGCCGCGAAGAACAAGCCCCAGTTCGCCACCATCAGCAGGCCGGCGCCGATGGCGGCGAACAGCGAACGGCCGCTAAGCAATAACTCAGGAAGCCGTCGGGTGGCGGCTCCCCAGAGCAACAGGGCCAGTCCGCCAAAAAGGCAGCGAAACAGGACGGTCGTCAGCGGATCCTGAGCGGCCTCTTCGACAAACGCACCGATGGTGCCGAGTATCAGGCCGCCCCCCACCATCAGCGCCGTGCCGCGTTGCTCGTGCAAGGCACTGCTCGCGTCGCGGACAGCGGGTACCGGGGGCGTCGATCGAGTAGTCATGACAGCGATTGTGGGAGCGTTGCCTACTGCGGGAAAGCGAATTTATAGTGTAGATATCATTCGCTTTTCGAATAGATTACTCCCCCAATGCAATCGAAAGACCTTCAACTCGACTGGCTGCGCGCGTTCGTCTCGGTGGTGGACGCCGGGTCGCTGACCGCCGCGGCAAAACAGGTGTCCCGGTCGCAATCGGCCGTCAGCATGCAGCTCAAGAAACTGGAGGATGTCGTGGGCCGTCCGCTGCTGGTGCGGGGGCCGCGCCATATGGTGCTGACCCCCGCCGGCACGGAGCTGCTCGGCTATGCCCGCCGCCTGCTCGAAGTGCACTCCGAGGCCTTAGTCGCCATTCACGGGCCCGAAGTCTCCGGTCGGATCAGTCTGGGGGTTCCGGACGACTACGCCATGGCCTATCTCACGGCTGTGCTGCGCACGTTTGCCAACCGCCACTCGGGGGTCGAGATCACGCTGGTCTGCGAACAGTCCACCGCGCTGATCCCGAAGGTTGAGCGGGGCGAATTGGATTTGGCCGTGGTGACGCGAGATCACCTGGAAAGAGGAGCCCTGCTGTTTCGCGAGGGGCTGGTCTGGGTCGGTTCCGAGCAGCATGAAGCGTGGCGACGAGAGCCGCTGCCGATCGCGGTGCATGAGCTGGGCAGCCGTGTCCGCAGCGAAGTGCTCGCCGCGATTTCGGCGCAACGCCGCGAGTATCGAATCGTCTACCACAGCCCCAACGTCGCGGGGCAATTGGCCGCAGCGGAAAGCGGCATGGCCGTGGCCGTGCTGACGCGCTGTAGCCTTCCGCCTGGTCTCAAGGTGCTGGATGCCCGGCATGGCTTGCCTGATTTGCCCGACCTGGAAGTGGCCGTCATACGTAGCGCTAGCTCCGCGCGTTCAGCGGCGGTCGACGCGATGTACGAACAGGTGGTTCGTACGCTGAAGCGACCGGCGTGATGTGGCGGGACGGCACTCCAGCAACGTTTACCAACGACAACGCCCCGCGATTGCGGGGCGTTTCTCTATCCAAGGTTGGCCGAAGCGGTCACTCCCACAGCGAACCCTGCTCGCCGCCGTCCCGGTCGGTCTGGTTCAACAGCCGCCAGACATGCCGCTCGGTCAGCCGGTAGCGGCGCGCCAGCTGCGTCACCGTCGGCACCGCGCCGGCGTCGCGGGTCAGCAGGTCGAAGTCGGCGCGCAGCTGGCGGTCGCGCAATTCGCGCAGCGCCTGCGCGCATTTCGGGATCGCCAGCACGTCGCCGCCGTAGTGGTGGGTGAGCAGGTCGGCGGCGTCGACGCCGACCACTTCGGCCAACGCTTCGTAGCGGATCTGGCCCATGCGGCGGCGGTTCTTCGACACCGGGAAGGTGGTGCCGCCGAACGCCTCGACCAGTTTCAATGTATAAGCCAGGCCGATCAGCGCGGCGATCTGCTGCACGCTGTCGGGCAGCAGCGCGGCGACGGATTCGAGTTTCATGGCGGGCTCCTGTCAGACGGTGGCGAGGTCGAGGGCGATGGCGCGGTAGTCGCCGGTTTCGCTGCGCTGGTAGACGCGCAGATAGCTCTTGCTGCACTGCACCCGCACCGAGTCGTTCAGCGCCGCCATCGCGCGCAGCCAGCGCGCGTCGCGGATGTCGAGCCGGCGCAGGCTCAGGATGCGCGCGGTGCTGATGCGGCCCTCGCGGTCGACGTCGAACGCGTCGTTGATCAGCGCGCGCAATTCGCCGGGCGCGCCCTCGCTCCAGGCGTGCAGGCAGGCGTCGATCAGCGCCTTGGCCGCCTGCAGGCCCTCGTCGAAGCACAAGGTGTCCTGGATCGCCCGCTGCACCTTGTAGCGGCCGTCGAAGCTGACCAGGCTGACGTTGCCCTTGTGGCCGCCCAGATGGGTGTCGTAGCGTTCGGCCGACAGCTCGACGAAGGCGGCGATGTCGTCGAAGGCGCGCTGCTTGAATTCGGCCAGCCGCGCCGAGGCGAGCCGGGCGCGCGCCACCAGCTCGGCGACCAGCTCGTCGCGCGCCAGGTCGATCGGCTTGATGGTGGACAGCGGGATCAGGCGGCCGCGGGCGCCCTGTTTGTAACCGTGCGGAATCGGGGTCATGGTCAGCTCCTTATATAAAGATGGAATCAGTGGTGGTCGGCCCAGACGACGCGGCAGCTATCAAGCGTGAATTGCCCTTCGCGGCGCTCGCCCTGCGGGTCGCGCGGGCCGAAGCTGAACCAGGCGGCCTCGCCGCGCTCGAGCAGCGCCAGGCACAGCGGCGACGGCTCGATGCGCAGCGTCGGGCACGCCGGGTTGGCCAGCTCGACGCCGATCACGCTGAAGCCGCGGCGGGTGAGGGTGGCGATGGCGGCGTGGGCGCGCTCGGTGGCGATTAGCCACAGGGCGTTGAGTGGGGTGTCGGTTGTCGTCATGTCAGTCTCCGGTAGGGCGATGGGGGCAGGCCTGGCAGGCGCGCCAGTGCGCCATCGCTAGCGGGTGGTGGGTGGGCGCCGGGCGGCAGGCATGGCCGCGGCAGGCGTCGAAACCGAGTTCTTCGCCCAGGTAGGGGCAGGAGACGCGCGGGCTCAATTGCTGCAGCACCGCGGCGGCGATCCGGCAGGTAGAACCCGGGTAACGGCCGGCCAGGGTCAGGCTGATCGCGGTGCGCGAGTAGCCGAGCCGGCGCGCGGTGGCGCCGATGCCGGCGCGGGCTGCCTCGCGGCGCAGCAAGGCCTGCCAGCGGCTTTCGGCCAACGTTGCGGTCTCGGTGCTCATCGCGCGGCTCCGCGGCGCGGCGGGGCGTCGCCGGTGTAGAGCGGGCGCTTGCCCCAGCCGGCCAGGTCGACGCGGCTGTCGGCGTTGAGCATCGCCTCCTCGTGGATGCGGGTCAGGTTCACGCACACCCGGCGCACCGAGCCGTGCGCCAGCGCGACCAGATGGGCGAGCAGGTCGTCGGCCAGCTCGACGTCGGGGCAGTACAGCGGCACCAGCGCGCGGGCGTCGTCGAGCGACACCGGCAGCGCCGGGATCCACGCCAGCACCCGGCTGTGGAAGCGCTCCCAGCGTTTGAGCCGCTGCGGCAGCTGTTCCTCGCCGACCAGGAGCAGGGTGCCCTGACTGCCCTCGTAGACGTCGCGCACCAGCTCGACCAGGCCGGTCGAGCGCAGGCAGAAGTCGAACTCGTCGACGATCAGCGGCCGACGGCTGGCGGCTAAGTGCTCGCACACCTGGTCGAGGCGCTGCGCCAAGGTCGCGGTCGGCGCCACACCCATCTCGGCGAGGATCTTCTCCAGCAGCGTCTTGCGGTTCCAGGCGCTGCGCATCTGCACGTAGTAGCCGCGCATCTGGCGCGCCAGCGTGGCGCAGGCCACGGTCTTGCCGCGCCCGGCCTCGCCGTACAGCACACCGATGCCGGGCAGGCCGTCGCGGCGCGACAGCAGCTGTTCGGCGACTACCGCCGCCAGGTCCAGGCTGGCGGTGTGGGCGATACGGGGGGAGTGATTCATCGCGTTCTCCTTCTCGGTTGGGCCGCGCGGGCGCAGCCGGGGGCTGCGGGCTGGGCGGGGCCGCAGACCGGGCTATTGGGTTGGGGAGGTAGGGGACTTAGTCCGCTCGACGCTGGTGCGCGCGGAACTCGGCGGTCGCTTGATAGGTGCGCCGCCAGGTGCGCGCCTTGGCGTCGACGATGTCCTCGTCGGCCAGATCGGCCAGGCGCTGCCATTCGGCCCAGCGCGCGGCGGCGCTGGTCGGCACCGCCCAGCCGCGCTCGGCGGGGGCGGCGTCGGGCGGCGGCGCGATGGCGCGGGCGCGTTCGGCCAACTCGGCGCGGCTCAGCGTCACCAGTCCCGGCAGCTCGACGGTATCGTCCAGCTCCAGCGCCGGCCAGCCGTGGCGCTCGGCCTGCACCTCGGCCAGCTTCGCCATCAGCCGCTTCTCGCGGCCGCGGGCGCGCTGCTCGCGGGCGCGTTCCAGCACCGAGGCGGGCAGGTAGTCGCGACGGTTGGCGTCGCGCTCGGCGGTGACGATGAAGCGGCCGTCGGCGTCGTACACCCAGACGGTGGCGGCGTCGTGCAGGTCGTAGCCGACGGCCAGCTGCTCGCCGTGGAATTCCTCGAGCGCGGCGGCGAAGTAACGTTGGCCGAACAGCTCGATCTCGCCGCGCCGCACGGTGCGCAGCACTTGCGGGCGGAACAGCGGCCGCGCCTCGTCGTCGGTTACCCGCGGCGGGATGGCGCCGTCGGCGAGCCGCGCGGCCCATGCCTCGTCGGGGCACTGGTGGCGGCGTCGGCCGGTGTCCGGGTCGGCGATCTTGGCCAGGCTGCGGTGCGGCCTCGCGTTGTACGCGGCGACCTGCGCGGCGCAGAACGCCAGGAAGTCGTCCCAGCCCATCAGCGGCAGTGCGCCGCCGTGGCCGGCCAGCGCGCGGCGGGTCAGCTTGAACTGCGCGAGGCGCGCCTCGCGGTCCATGTCGCGGCCGATATAGCCGGGCAGCTCGCGCGCGGCCGTTACCCACAGCGTCTGGTGCAGCCGCTCGATCACGCCGCGAGCCTGCGAGTTGTACGGCAGGCTGTGCACCATCTCGATGCCGAGCCGGCCCATCAGGCCGGTGGCCGGGTCGGTCATCAGCTGGTTGCGGTAGCCGCTGCCGTTGTCGACGTACAGCACCGCCGGGATGCCGGCCGAAAGACACGCGCTGCGCAAGGCGTCGAGCACCGCCAGCGCCGATTCGGCGAGGCCCACCGACCAGCCGACGACGCGGCGGGTGGCGATGTCGATCACCGAGGTGATCTCCGGGCGGAACGGCCGGCCGTGCAACGGGTGCTGCACCTCGGCGTCGAAGCAGTGGCCGTCGGCGCTGTAGACGTCGGCCGGGTGCAGGCTGGCGAAGTCGCGCCGCACGAAGGGGCGCAGCGACTTGAGCTCGCGCGGGCCGAGCCGGCCGGCCTCGCGGCTGACCCGGCCGAGCTTGGCGAGGAAGCGCCGCACCTGCCAGATGCTCGGCGCCGGGCGGGTCGGCCACTCATTAATAAAGCTACGGTAGGCGTGTTCGACGGTCGGCTTCTCCGGACGCTGGTACAGCGCCAGGAAGGTCGCCGCCCAGTCCGGCACGCTCAGGTCGGCCTGACGGCGTATCGGCGCCAGGCGGCCTTCCTTGCGGTATTCGGTGAAGCGCAGCAGGCTGCGCACGCTCGGCAGGCCGTCGGCGCTGTGACGGCCGCGCGGGTCGCGTGCCAGCTTCAGCATCGCCACCAGTTGTTCGCTGGCCGCGCCGAGCCGCGCCGTTTCCAGCAGCACCGCCGCCGCCTGCTTGCGCGGGTAGCCGGCGTGCTGCATCAGCTTCTCCAGCGCGTTGAGCACGCCGCGGCGCGCGTCGGCGATGCGGGTCTGGGTACCGGTCTCCAGGGCGGTTTCCAGCGCGGCGTCGGCGACCGGCGTCGTTTCCGGTTCGGCCAACGTCGTCCGGGCCAGCTCGGCGGCGGCGCGTTGGCGCAGCAACGCCAGCACCGCGGCCGGCGGCGCGTACTCGACCCCCTTGCCCTTGGCGCGCGGCCGCGCCGGCCACTGTTCGCGCTCGGCGGCAAAGCGCACCCCGCGTTCGCTGCCGGGCACGCCGGGCAGCTTCAGCGCCGCCAGCTCGCGGGCACTGTAGTGGCTGCGCAGCGCCTCGACGATCGGCTTGGCCTGCGGTGCCGGCGTCATGGCTGTTCTCCAACGAAAAGGTTCGTATCCGATAGATCAAAAGCGAGTGGTAGTGTCAAAACCGGTGTAAACTTCCGTTTCTGATAGCGGCTCGGCCAGATCGTTTCCGGTGCGGTACCGATCGCCGCCGCGATCAGCCGCTCGCCTTTCGGCCATGGTCGATCGAGCGCGTTGCCGAGCGCGCCGGGGCTCTTGTAGCCGTGCTGCAAAGCCAGGCGGCGCAAGGACCAGCCGCGTTTGTGCAGGGCCGCGACGATGTCGGCGCGGTGCCAGTCGGGCGCGGTGTTTTTCAGGGTTGCCGATGTGTTCATCAACTAATCTCTTGGGCTGATTAGGTGAACACATGCTAATTCGCATGCGATGTTATGTCAATCGGAAATGAATCGTTTCCGATCCATTTCCGGATGTTTTTGGCACGGACTTGGCTCGCATGCTATCGTTCCCTAGAGTAATCAATGCCTTAGGCATAAAACGGTGAGAGCATGGAAAGAGATGATCCGTTTCCGAATCCATCCGGTGGCATCGGCAAGCGCATCGGCCTGATCGCCGACCTGTTCCAGTCGCGCACCGAGGCGGCTGCGGTCGCCGGCGTCAGCGTACTGTCGCTTCGACGCTACATCGCCGGCGAACAAAACCCGCCGTTCGTCGCACTGGCCAAGCTCGCGCTGGCCAAGCAGGTATCGCTCGCCTGGCTCGCGACCGGCGACGGCGCGATGTTCGGCGACCAGGCCGGTGTCGCCTCCACCGAGGCCCGGCCGTGTGTCGACACTACCGGCAAACCGGTCGATCTCGAGGAGTTCGTGTTCATCCCGCGCTACAACGTCAAGGCCGCGGCCGGTCACGGCGCCTGGCCCGAGGACGAATCGCCGCGCTTTTCGATGGCGTTCCGCCGCTACTGGATCGAGCACTACCTGCGCGTCGACCCGGCGCAGCTGTCGGTGATCCCGGTGAAGGGCGATTCGATGGAAGGGGTGCTGAACGACCGCGACGTGATCCTGATCAACCACGCCGATACCGAGGCGATGAACGGCGTCTACGTGCTGCGCATCGACGGCCACCTGGTGGTCAAGCGGGTGCAGCGGCTGCCGGGCAATCTGCTGGAGGTGAAGAGTGCCAACGAGGCGTACACCCCGTTCACGATCGACCTGAGCCGAGAGACTGACGACTTCGCCGTGATCGGCCGGGTGGTGTGGTTCGGCCGGCAGATCGCCTGAGCCTTTAGCGGTTCTTAATCCGAACCGGTATGTCAAAAACGGCGCCAGTCCGAGCGGGACGGCGCCGTTTTTGCATGGGGCAGTGGGCGCGATGGCTGGCACCTTGTCGGCCGGCAGGGGCCGGTTTAACAGGCCCGGAGCGGAAATAAGACAAAGCAGGAGCGGGGGCAGACGGGCTGCTAACCCACAAGCAACGGTAATGTTCTTGCTACACAAGACCGGTATGGTGATGTTTTGCATCAAAAAAACTACAGATAAATGAACGCCGGGCCGATAGCTATGGCAGGCTCATTAGAACAGTCGTTTTGAGGTATACCCCGAACACCGCGTCGAGTAAGCTGAATACAAGATATTGATTTGAAGGTTCTTACCATCCCAAAGGGAGGCAGGCGGCATGATGATCTTAAAAGGTACGTCAGCACGTTTCCGGGGGCAGCGCGTCGTGGAAAATCGCGACAAGATGCTCTACATCCTGGTGAAGCCCAAACTGGATCCGGTGCATCTGCAAAAGCGCCAACGTATCAGGTCCCGCTTGAACGACCTGGACGACGCGCGGATGTTGGCCGAACGCTGCGCCGAGCCCTGGTAGCCCTCTCGACCCGCTCCCGGCCCACGGGCCACACCAAGCCGAGTGGCCGGCGCTAGTCTGGCCGTGTCGACAGTATCACTCTCGTTTTCCGATAGCCAAAGACAGCGACCCACGGGTCGCTGTCTTTGCTTTTGGAGGGCGATTCCGCGCGAAGCGGCGTCAGACACGTCGATGAGGAGGCCGGGGATGCCGCCTTGCTGGCCGGTTTCAGGAGATTCGCCGAGACTTTCCTGGCAAGAAAACCCAGTCGTTTTTTCGGAAATGCTTTCCGAAAATCAAATGTGTGGTTAATGTGGGTCTACGCGTAGGACTTCGCTTCGCCCGGCCGACCTGCGGTCGGGTCAAGCTGCATCAGGAATTTATCAAGCATTTAAGAACAAAGAGGGCTGCCGCCAACCCCGGGCGGTGGACCCGGTGCCATTCATCACAATAAGGAATAGAGACATGCAACAAAAAGCCGTGCTGACCCTCGTCGAGGTCGATCAACTGCTGCAGGCTGCCCGTGCGGAAGCCGTCAGCAATAACTGGAACGTATCGGTCGCCGTGGTCGACGACGGCGGCCATCCGCTGGGCCTGGTGCGGATGGACAACTGCGCGCCCATCAGCGCCCACATCGCCACCGAGAAGGCGCGCTCGGCCGCGCTGGGCCGGCGCGAGTCGAAGGCGTTCGAAGACATGATCAACAATGGACGTACCGCCTTCCTGTCGGCGCCGGTGCTCCACGCCATGCTCGAAGGTGGCGTGCCGGTGCTGGTGAACGGCCAGGTCGTCGGCGCGGTCGGCATCTCCGGCCTGACCCCGGATCTGGACGCCCGCATCGCCAAGGTGGCGATCGCCTCGCTCGGCCTCTGATTTGACCTGATCGAGCGGGGTGGCCCCGTTCGAAACGGGTAGCAAAAAGCCCAACGTTGCTGGCCGACGTTGGGCTTTGTCTATGAAATGGATGCGCTTCCTGGACTGGCCTCTCGGTGCCAGTGGATTTGTCATGGCGCTCTGAAGAAGGATGAAGTCGGTGCTGCTGCGTGAGCATCAGGCACGCAGCAGCATCGCCCCGCTGACGATCGCGGCGGCGCCCGCCCACTGCCTTGGCGAGAGGCGCTCTCGCAGGGCCCAAACGCCAATCAGGGCGGCGAACAGCACCGCGGTTTCCCGCGTCGCGGCAACCAGCGCAACCGGCGCCTTGGTCATCGCCCACAAGGCGATGGAGTAAGCGGCCGCCGACAGCGTCCCGCCGAGCAGGCCGGTGCACCAGTGTCTACCCACATAGGCGACCAGTTCCCGGCCCCGACCGGAGAGCGCAAGGCCGCCGGGAAAAAGCAGTCCCTCCAGCAGGTACATCCAGGCACTGTAACCTGCGACGCTCTGCGAATGCCGCACGCCAATTCCGTCGGTGAGCGTATAAACGGCGATGGTGACGGCACAGAGGGTTGCCCAGCCTATGGTGTGCAAGGAGCGGGGATGGCCGGCCCGCAGGGCGATGCCCAGCACGCCGGCGGACACGAGAAAAATGCCCGCCCAGCCAAGCAGGCCGGGGGTCTCGCCCAGGACGATGATCGAGCCCAGCGCAATCAGCAATGGCGCGGTGCCGCGAATGAGCGGGTAGGCGAAGCTGAGCGAACCGCGACGGTAGGCGGCGGCGAGTGAAACATAGTAGAGCATATGGACCGCATTCGAGGTCGCGAGGTAGGGCCAACTCTCGCGCGTCGGCGGGGCAACCAGGAAGAGGAAGGGGAGGGCGACGAGGGCCGCCCAGAATACGATCGCCGCGGTATGCAACAGCGGATCTCGTCCGCCCCGAATCAGCGCGTTCCAGGACGCGTGAAAAAGCGCCGCGATCAGCACGGCGAGAAAAACAGGGAGTGGGAAATTCATCGCCTCGTGAGCCTTTCTCGCCGTCTGTCAGTGTAGCCTAGGCATGGTCGGCTTTGCCTGCGGCATCGGCAAGGCGCGACAGGGCTCGATCGAAGAACCATGGCGCCCGCCCGGCGTCCTCGCTGCGCTCCTTGCGCCGGATCGCCCCTCGCACAAGCAGACTGCCGACGTAGCGGAATGGCTCCGGCGGAAAGTAGCCGCGCGGCCCGCGGGTCAGACCCGAGCGCGTCCAGGCGTTGTCCAGGCCGAGCACCAGTGAGGACAGTACCTGCCCCCCCATATACGAGGGGCCGACACCGTTGCCGGAATAGCCTAGACCATAGTAGATCGCCGGGTGATCGCGCAGGCGGCCGAAGAAGGGCAGGCCGGTGCTCGCCCGGTCAGACGGTCCGTTCCAGCTGGCGGCGATCGGCACCTGGGCGAGTTCGGGGAAAAAACCGCCCAGCGCCCTCCCGAGCAGATCGCGGTAAGGCGACGGCTGGTCGAACACCGGCAGCACGCGCGCGCCGTAGGCGAAGGTGTTGCCGCCTTTGCCCAGCATGACGCGGCCGTCCGAGGTGTTGTGGTAGTAATGGACGAAGGTGCGCGAGTCGAGCACCGCGACGCCGTTACTAAGCCCGGTACGCGCGACCAGATCGGGCCGCGGCTCGGTAATCACCATGTCGCTGGACACGACGACGATGGTCCTTTCGAACTCGGGAAAGGCCGCCGGCATCCAGGCGTTGAGCGCGAGTACGACTCGTTTGGCGCGCACCACGCCCTGTGTCGTGTGAACGGAAGGGGGCATTCCTTCGTCGAGGGAGGTCATCGCGGAGTTCTCATAGAGCCGCACGCCCATGGCCAATGCCACCCGGCGCAGGCCGCGCACCAGCTTGCCTGGTTGCACGCTGGCCCCGCGGGGCGAAAAGAGACCGGCCAGATGGCGTTGCGACCCGGCCATTCGCCTCACCTCATCGGCCGGCAGCTCCCGGTAACTGTTAAGGCCTCGCCGCTCGAGCTCGCCGATGACGGAGTCCGAGCTGCCGATATGCACCGGCGCCGTGGCCGTGTAGAGCACACCGTCGTGCCGGAAATCGCAGTCGATCGCGTGTTCGCGACAGAAGGCGCCGATTTCATCGATGGCGTTTTCCGAAGCCTTGACCAGGCGGACCGCCTCGCTCTCCCCGAACAGGCGTTGCAGGGTCAGGTACTTGGTCGCCCAGGACAGCACGCACCCGCCGTTGCGGCCGCTGGCACCGGCGCCGCACAGGTCGGCTTCCAGCACGACAACATCGAGATGAGGGGCCTGACGCTTGATCTGCAGCGCGGTCCATAGCCCGGTATAGCCACCGCCGACGATGCACACGTCGGCGCTCGTTTCACCCACCAGCGGCGGCGCCGGTGGTGCGTTCTCAGCGGCCAGCGCCTGCGCCAGCCAGAATGGTCGCTGCTTCTTCATGGCTCTGTCTCTCCAGATTCTGGTTTGTTGCCAAATCGAAATCAGACAGCCATGGCGATTACCAGGGCAGCGAGTAGGTCTTGGTGTTGGTGAAGCTCTTCATCGCCTCCTGCACCCCTTCCTTGTAGCCGAGGCCGGAGTCCTTGATGCCGCCGAACGGCGTCATCTCCAAGCGGTAGCCTGGCACCTCGCGGATGTTGACGCTGCCGACGTTGAGTTCGCGCACGAAGCGGGTGATGTAGTCCAAGCGGTTGGTACAGACCGACGAGGAAAGGCCGTAGGCGGTACCGTTGGCGATGCGGATCGCCTCGTCGATGCTCTTGAAACGGATGACCGGCGAAACGGGACCGAAGGTCTCGTGCTTAACGACCGTCATTTCAGGGTCGACGCGATCGAGCAGCGTCGGTGAATAGAGCGCGCCGTGGCGGATATTGCCGTAGAGCAGGCGGGCGCCACCGGCGATCGCCTGATTGACCACCGACTCGAAGTGGATCGCCGCCGCCTCGTCGATCACGGTTCCCATCTCGGTCGTCGGGTCCATCGGGTCCCCGTACTTCACCGCGCGGGTCTTCTCGAGTAGCAATTCGACAAACTGGTCGGCCACCGCCTCGTGCACGAGCATGCGCTTGATGGCCGTACAACGTTGGCCGGAGTTCTTGTAGGAGCCCCCGGCGGCCAGCGTGGCCGCTTCTTCGAGATCGGCGTCTTCCATGACGATGATCGGATCGTTGCCGCCCAGCTCCAGCACCTGGCGCTTGTAGACGGCCTTGCCGGCGATGTACTTCCCAATCGCTACGCCGCCGGTGAAGGTGACCAGGTCGACATCCGGGCTGGTCAGCATCTCGTCGGCAATTTCCCGTGGATCGCCGGTGATCACCGACAGCATCTCCGGCGGCAGGCCGGCTTCGTAGAGGATGTCGGCAAGCAGGAACGCGGCCAGGGGGGTCTTCTCGCTCGGCTTCACCACGATGCGGTTGTTGGTCGCTATCGCCGGCGCCACCTTGTGGATCACCTGATTGAGCGGATGGTTGAAAGGGGTGATCGCTGAGATCGCCCCGAGCAGCGGTTCCTTCAGCGTGTAGACCTTGCGGCTCTTGCCGTGCGGGGTGAGGTCGCAGGAGAAGATCTGCCCGTCGTCTACCAGCGCCTGGTTGGCGGCGAACAGCAGAACATCGGAGGCGCGGCCGACTTCGTACAGGGTGTCTTTGCGCGACAGCCCGGATTCGAGCGTGATCAGGTGGGAGATTTCGTCGCGGCGCTGAGTGATCAGTTCGCCGGCACGCATCAGTATCTTGTATCGGTCATGGCGGGTCAGCGTCGGGCGGTAGTCGCGGGCGATGCGGAAGGCGCGGCGCACATCCTCGAGCGTTGCCTTCGGGATGGTGGCGATCACCTCACCGGTGTAGGGATAGGTGACTTCGATGACGCGATCGCGGAACAGTTTTTCGCCGGCGATGCGGAGCGGCTCTTCGCGTACGGCGGGCAGGGTCGTGGCATTCATCGTCAATCTCCGCAAGGCTTATTGCGCGTGGTTGAGGGCGAGGTCGAGCGCGTCGAAGTTGCGCAGACGCCGATCGGCCGCGATGCCGGCGACAGGTCGGTTGCAGATCAGCGGCACGCGCTGTTCCGAGACCCCGCCGTGCGAGCGCAGAGGCACATCGAGGGCCGAGAGGTCGTGCCGATGCTTCGCGGTACCGATCACCGTGTTCTGCCGCGAGACGGCGACGATGTCGCCGATGCGGTCCGGCGGTAATTCAAAACGCGCCGCCGCCTCCTCGCGCGACAGCACGATTTCCATCCCCTCCAGGGCGGCGATGCGAGGTATCCATTCGGCCGCCGCAGCGGCATCGGGTGCGTAGACGGTGGCGAACGACCCGAGCGCCCCGTGGTGAACCACATAGGGGTCGGTAATCGGCAGAATGACGCGTGCCTTGCTGGCGCCGTACCAACCATCGAGCACGTCCTGCAGATAGATGACGTTCGGCTTGCCGGCGCTGTCGTGCTTGTCGTTCATGCCATGATCGGCGGTGATCACGATGGTCGCGCCCAGCGCGTCGAGTTGCGCCAGATAACCGTCCATCATCGCGTAGAACGCGTTGGCGGCCGCGCTGCCGGGTGCCGCCTTGTGCTGGACATAGTCGGTGGTCGACAGGTACATCAGATCCGGCCGGTAGCGCTCCATCAGCCTGACCCCGGCGGCGAACACGAACTCCGACAATTCGGCGCTATAGACCGAGGGAACCTGCATGCCGACCATGTCGAGCACATCGTCGATGCCGTTTTCCGCCAACGTCACCTGGTCGGCCTTTTCCGAAGAGAAGCAGATGCCCTTCATCTGGTGGCCGAGCAGCTTGCGCAGCTTGTCCTTGGCGGTGACCACTGCAACCTTGGCACCCGCGTCCGCAAAAGCGGCCAGCACGGTGCCGGCGCGCAAGTATTTGGGGTCGTTCATCATCACTTCTTCGCCGGCTTCGCGGTCGAAGAAGTAGTTGCCGCAAATGCCGTGAACCGCCGGCGGCGCCCCGGTGACGATCGACAGATTATTGGGGTTGGTGAAGGAGGGAACGATGCAGTCGGCCAGCAGGTTGGCCCCCTGCTGCATCACCCGTGCCAGAAAGGGGGCGACACCCGCCTCGGTGGCGGCGCGCAGGTAATCGGGCTCGCAACCGTCCACACATACCACCACGACCGGGCCACCCATCCAGCGGTAGCTTCTTCCGTTAACCTCAATGGTTCTCGTCGTCATTTCGGGGTTCCTCTGCTCTAGGTTGACTACTCAAGGTCCTTCGGCGCTTCTATCGGGCTGGCGTCCGAAGGCTTTCAACATGCGTGCGCGGCTGTCCGCGACGTGCGCCCGCAATGCCTCGCCGGCCTCATCGGCATTGCCTGAGGCGATCGCGGCGACGATCTGCCGATGCTCCGAGGCGGAGACATCGAGGCCGCCGCCGTCTGTCAGTGCCCGCATCCGAAACAGATGCAGCTCCTTGACCAGGCGACGGTAGGTCTCGGTCAACTTCTGGCTGCCCGCGTATTCGAGAAGCAGCTCGTGAAATTGCAGGTTGAGCCGGGCATAGTCGGCGGCCTGCTTTTCGTTAGCGGCCGTTTCCATCGCATCGACCATGGCATTCAGACGCTCCAACAGCTCCGGTGTGGCCCGCACCGCGACGCGACGCCCGACGATTTGTTCGAGCGCTTCGCGCAGTTCGTAGATCTCGTCCGCTTCTTCAACAGAGATCTCGCGCACGAAGACCCCCCGGTTCTTTTCGGTCCGCACCAGGCCGGCCGCCTCGAGTGTTCGGCAGGCCTCGCGGATCGGGCCACGGCTCGTGCCTATGCGCCCCGCGAGTTCGCTCTCATTGATGCGCTCGCCCGGCCGAAGCGCGCCGGTCATGATCAGGCGCTCGATCTCCTCTTGCACAAACATGGGCAGGGAGCTGGACAGTAGTAGTTGGATAGCGTTGTTCGGTTCCATGGTTTTCATTTAAGTCAGTGAATTGAAAACTGTCAACAGTTTGCAGTTAACTGTTTTCGGTTGACGGGCTGCAGGTGACGTTCTACAAATCATGATAGCAGCAGGTAGCACCCACGACTTGGCTGGGGGGTACCGCAACGGAATGCCTGTGCGAACCTCCTGGCAACAAGATGCATTAAAGATGTCTGTAGTCGGTTCAACCATAAGGAGAGAGAGATGAAGAGATCCCGGAGTCGCCTTGCATTCGTCCTGTGTTCCGCCGCTGTGCCGGCGCTGTTTTCAGCTAGCCTGTTCGCCCAGGAGAAGACCACGCTCCTCGTCTATACGGCGATGGAAACTGATTCGCTCAAGCTCTATAAGGACGCCTTCGAGAAGGCCAATCCCGACATCGAGATCAAGTGGATACGGGACTCCACCGGCGTCATCACCGCCAAGCTCTTGGCCGAGAAGGCCAACCCACAGGCCGACGTCGTCGCCGGTCTCGCCGCGAGTAGCCTTGCCGTGCTGAAGCAAGAAGGCGAACTGCTGCCGTACGAACCGAGGGGCTTCAAGGAACTGAACCCGGGCTACTCCGACACGGCCCGTCCTCCCACTTGGGTCGGCATGGACGTTTGGGCGGCGACGATCTGCTTCAACCGCGTCGAAGCGCAAAAGCAGGGACTACCCAAGCCGGAAAGTTGGAAAGACCTGACCAAAGCCGTCTACAAGGACAAGATCGTGATGCCGCATCCCGCCTCGAGCGGTACCGGCTATCTCGACGTCAGCTCATGGCTTCAAATGTGGGGAGAGAAAGACGGCTGGAAGTACATGGACGGCTTGCACAAAAACATCGCCCAGTATGTTCACTCCGGATCCAAGCCCTGTATGCAGGCCGGCTCGGGGGAGTTTCCGATCGGGATTTCCTTTGAGTTCCGCGCCCATGAAGTCAAGAAGTCCGGGGCACCGATCGACCTGATTTTCCCTAAGGAAGGTCTTGGCTGGGATATCGAGGCGACCGGCGTCATGAAAACCTCGAAGCACATGGCCGCCGCCAAGCGTTTTGCCGATTGGATGGCAAGCCGGGAGGCCAACACCATCACGTCCAACTGGTGGGCCGTGGTCGCCTACCCGGGGGTCGCCAAGCCTATCGAGGGCATCCCCACCAACTTCGAAAAACGCCTCGCCAAGAACGACTTCAACTGGGCCGCGCAGAACCGGGCACGCATCCTCGTCGAATGGAGCAAACGCTACGACAGCAAGTCCGCAGCGAAATAAGCGACGGGTTGGTCGGTGCCGCGACAGCGGCACCCTTTCCTACCGAACATGATGTGAGCGTGACCACTATGGATATGATCACTCCCCAGCCCATCGCCCGCCGAGAGCAGCTGTCCCCGGCTCTGGAAATCCGGTCGATCAGGAAGGACTTCGAGGCATTCTGCGCGCTGCGCGGAATCGATCTCACGGTCAATCAGGGCGAAATGCTCTGTTTTCTCGGCCCCTCCGGTTGCGGGAAGACGACGCTCTTGCGCATTATTGCCGGCCTCGAAACGCAGACATCCGGCAGCATCTACCAGAGCGGCCGGGACATTTCCAGGCTGCCTCCGGGCAAACGCGACTACGGCATCGTTTTTCAGTCGTACGCGCTGTTTCCCAATCTGACGGTCGCCGACAACGTCGCCTACGGCCTCGTCAATCGACGCGTCAAGAAAGCGGAGATCGGGGCCCGGGTGCAGGAACTGCTGACCCTGGTCGGCCTGCCGACCTCGGCCAAGAAATACCCGAACCAGCTCTCCGGCGGGCAACAGCAGCGCGTAGCCCTCGCCCGTGCGCTCGCTACGAGGCCGGGGCTGCTGCTGCTGGACGAGCCGCTGTCCGCCCTCGACGCCCTCGAGCGCATCCGGCTGCGTGGCGAGATCCGCCGCCTGCAGCAACAAGTCGGCATCACCACCATCATGGTCACCCATGACCAGGAGGAGGCGCTGTCGATGGCCGATCGCATCGTGGTCATGAACGATGGCGTGATCGAGCAAGTCGGCACCCCGCAGGAAGTCTACGAGCGGCCGGCGACGCCTTTCGTCGTCGATTTCATCGGCAAGGTCAACGTCCTCAAGGCGGAAGCGCTCGGCGGGCAGCGCTTTCGCGTCGGCAAGCTGGAACTGCTCTGTGACGGCTGCGCGAACGACTTCGCCCCCGGTTGCCCTGTCAATCTCTACCTGCGCCCCGAAGATCGGATTGCCGAGAACATCACCCCGGGGACGCCGAATCGGCTCAGGGTCCGGATCAACAAGGTCGAGTTTCTCGGCGGATCCTGTCTCGCCGAAGTCAGCTGCGAGGCACTGCAAGGCCAGTCACTCTGCCTCAGCTTCTCGCTCAACCAGTTGCACGACTTTGGTATCCGGGAAGGTCAGATGCTCGATATCGCTCTGCGTGTCCATCGGATTCGCGCCTTCGCCGCCAAGGGAGTTGCCGCATGATGAACCTTGCCCGCGCCCTCCCCAAATACCGTAACCGTTTCGAAACGCGCTGGAGCTGGGACGAGGTGATCGTACGAGGCATCCTGCTGCTCATCCTCGCCGCCCTTTTCACCTTCCTGCTGGCACCACTGTGGGCCATTCTGGTCAATGCCGTACTCGACCAGGAAGGCCACTTCGTCGGCCTCGCCCACTTCCGCGAGTACCTGGAAACGCCGGCGCTGATCCAGTCGGCATGGAACTCGATCTGGGTCGCGGCCAGCGTCGCGCTGATCTCCATCCCGTCCGCCTTCCTGTTCGCCTACGCGCTCACCCGCAGCTGCATCCCGGCACCGCTCAAAGCGGTCTTCCGCCTGATTGCGCTGATTCCGCTGCTCGCGCCTTCGCTGCTGTCCGCGATCTCTTTCGTCCAGTGGTTCGGCAATCAAGGGGTACTCAAGGAACTGCTCGGCGGAGCCTCGATCTACGGGGCCCCGGGGCTGATCATCGCCGAGGTCTACAACACCTTTCCGCACGCGCTGATGATCCTCGTCACCGCGCTCTCGCTCGCCGACGGCCGGCTTTACGAGGCCGCGAACGCATTGGGGACCCGTGGCCTGCGTAAGTTCATGACCATCACCTTGCCCTCGTGCAAGTATGGCCTGATCAGCGCCGCCACCGTCGTCTTCACCTATGTCATTTCCGACTTCGGGGCGCCGAAGGTCATCGGTGGCAATTTCAATGTCCTGTCGATCGATGTCTTCAAGCAGGTCATCGGGCAGCACAATTTCTCCATGGGCGCCGTGGTCGGCCTGGTGCTGCTCGTTCCCTCAGTCGTGTCCTTTGCTATCGACAGCGTCGTCCGGCGCAAGCTCAAAGCACAGCTAACCGCCCGCTCGGTCCCGTACACGCCGAAGCCGAACAGGCTAAGCGATGGTCTGCTCGGCCTCTACTGCACAACGGTCTGCGGCCTGTTGCTGGCGGTCGTCGGCATGGCGATCTACACCTCGCTGATCAAACTCTGGCCCTATAACCTGACGCTGACGCTCGACCACTACCGCTTCGCCCTGGTGGAGAGCGACATGGCGGTGGCGTACAAGAACAGCCTGATCCTCGCCACCGCGACAGCCTGCGCCGGTTCGCTGATCGTTTTCGTCGGCGCCTACCTGATCGAGAAGACCCGCAATCTGGGGCTGATGCGGCCGACGATGCACTTCCTTGCGGTGTTGTCGATGGCGGTACCCGGTCTGGTGCTCGGTCTCGGCTACGTGATCTTTTTCAATCACCCGGCCAATCCGCTGGGCTTCCTGTACCAGACGATGGCGATCATCATCCAGTCGACCATCATCCACTACTACACCTCCAGCCACCTGACGGCGGTCACGGCGCTCAAGCAGATCGACAACGAATTCGAAGCGGTGTCGGCGTCGCTGAAGGTCCCTTTCTACAAGACGTTCTTCCGGGTCACGCTGCCGGTCTGCCTGCCCGCCGTACTCGACATCGCGCGTTACTACTTCGTCGTGTCGATGGCCACGCTGTCCTGTGTGATCTTCCTCTACACCCCGGACACCATTCTGGCCTCGGTCGCGATCATGCACCTCGACGAGGCCGGCGAGGTGGGGCCCGCCGCCGCGTTGGCAAGCCTGATCGTCCTCACCTCGACCGCCATCTGCATCGTCTATGCATTGGCTACCCGTGTCCTGCTTGCTCGAACCCAGGCATGGCGCAACCTGCGTCGGGGCTGATCACGCCCCAGCATCGAAGAGCGCAACACCACCAAGGAGACATTCATGAGCAGCTTGTCTTATCCGATCCTTCTCACTCCCGGCCCGCTGACGACCTCGGCGCTTACCAAGGAAGCGATGTTGCGCGACTGGGGATCCTGGGACGCGGATTTCAACCAGATCACCGGCCGCGTCCGCGAGCAGGTTCTCCGCATCGTCCATGGCGAAGGCACCCATGAATGTGTCCCGCTGCAAGGCAGCGGCACCTTCTCGGTAGAGGCGGCGATCGGGACCCTCGTGCCGCGAGATGGCCACGTGCTGGTGCCGATCAACGGGGCCTATTGCCAGCGCATCGCCAAGATCTGCAAATATCTGAACCGCAAGCTGAGCACTTACGAGTATTCCGAGGATCAGCAGATCCGGGCCGAGGACATCGACCGCCTGCTCGCGATGGACACTTCGATCACTCACGTCGCGCTGGTTCACTGTGAAACCGGCACCGGCGTCCTCAACCCTCTCGACGAGATCGCACAGGTGGTGGCAAGGCACGGCCGGGGCTTGATCGTCGATGCCATGAGCTCCTTCGGCGCGCTCGACATCGATGCCCGCAAGACCCCCTTCGATGCGGTGATCGCCGCCTCCGGCAAGTGTCTCGAAGGCGTGCCTGGCATGGGCTTCGTCATCGCCAAACGCAGCACGCTTGAGAGGTGCGAGGGAAACAGCCACTCGCTGGCGATGGACCTCTACGACCAGTGGGTCTACATGGGCAAGACCAGCCAGTGGCGTTTCACTCCGCCCACCCATGTGGTGGCCGCACTCGATCAGGCGCTGCAGCAATATTGGGAAGAAGGGGGACTGCCCGCGCGCGGCGGCCGCTATGCCCGCAACTGCAATGCGTTGATCGACGGCATGGCGGAACTGGGCCTCGCCAGCTTCCTCGACCGCAAGATCCAGGCACCGATCATCGTCACCTTCCATGCGCCGAAGGATCCCAATTACGACTTCAAGACCTTCTACCAGGAGGTGAAGAAGCGCGGCTATATCCTGTACCCGGGCAAACTGACGCAAATCGAGACGTTCCGCGTCGGGTGCATCGGTCATTTCGGCGAGGCCGGCATCCCGGGTGCGGTGAAGGCCATTCGGGAAACGCTGACCGCCATGGGGATCCGCATGGTCGGTGCGGAAGCTTCCACGACTTGAGCGGAGGCAGGCCATGGCCATCACCCGGCACAACATCGTCAGGCGACGATCCGACATGGTGATTCATGACAAAACCATCTACATCGGGGGGCAGGTCGCAGAGGACAGCAGCGGCGATATCGAGGATCAAACCAGACAGGTCTTGGAAGGCATCGACCGATTGCTGAAGCTGGCCGGCAGCGATCGGCAACACCTGCTATCGGCACGTATCCTGCTTGCCGACCGGCATGATTACGAAGGACTCAACAAGGTCTGGGATGCCTGGTTCCCCCCGGGGCACGCTCCCACCCGCGCCTGTACCCTGGCAGAGCTGATCGGCCCGGCCTGGCGGGTCGAGATGATCGTGGTAGCGGCCGTACCTTAGAACGAGGAGGCGCAAGGCAAGGCACGTTGGCGACAATACGCCGGCGGACGGGTTGCGCCAGCCTTTGCAAGTCCGCCGCTTTCGAGCCGCTAACAAAATGAGGTATCGCCGAGTTTTGTTGGCGGCTCTTGTTGATCTCCAGAAAGCTGCGTCCTATGGACGTGGTGTCCACTGCCGCAGAGCAAGTCGGCTCCTCGCTCCTCATGGCTTTGTATTTGGTACACCTGGCCCGACTGGCGATGTCGCTTATCCCGCCGGTCAGCTTGGGCTACTCGCCGCGCGGCACACGCCTGCATTCATGGTGGCAATGGCAAGGGCTCTGCTATTGTTTTGTTTATGCAAATGGATTAATGTTTTTCGGCCAGTGTTGTTGTTTGTATAGACGGCGGGTTTCATCTGCTAGCGTGGCCTTTGCATCAACAAAGAGTCGCCTTCATAAGAAGAGGAGCATCATGGACAAGCAACGCATCGCCATTATCGGTCTGGGTCGAATCGGTACCGCGTTCCTGCGCGAAATGCTGGGCAAAAACTCACAGGGCATCGACCTGGTCTGTGCCGCGGAAACATCGCAGACCGAAGGCAAGGAGCAAGCTATCGCCGCCGGGGTAAAACTGCTGGTCATCGATGAAATCATCGCGCTGGGGAAGGGGATCGATGTGATCTTTGACCTGACCGGCCGTGCGGAAGTCCGCAAGAATTTGCGGGAGGCGCTGGCAGCCAGTGATAACCGCCATACCGTCATCGCCTCTGAGTCCATTTTGCGCGTGATCTGGTCATTGATCGGCGCCGAGTCGCTGCCGGTGGTCGAAGGTAGAAACATCGGCTACTAACGCCTGCGTCCAGTGCAGGGGGCCCCGGAACGGACTCTGCCGGATAGCGTGGTCCTGAAACCATCAAGCCCAACCGTTCTTCCGAACGGTTGGGCTTTGCACATTCAGCGCGGGTCGGCGGTTTCCAGATGGCGGGCCATCATGTCCCAGATCCATTCCACATCGACTAACGACCAGCCGCTGTCCTTGGCTTCTTCATCCAGTCGACGCACGGTGAGGACATCTTCCAGGTCGGCCAGCCGTTCGAAGGCCGCCACTTCGGCCGGGCTCATCGGCCCGCCCTGATAGCCGAGCGTGATGCGGCTCGCCTCCGAGAGCTGGTCGTGGTAGCCCGGCCGGGTGGCGCAGAGGTAGCGCTTGGCCGGTACGTGCAGCTGCACCAGGCGTGCCACGTTCTCGCCGAAGCCCAGCCGGCGCAGCGCGTCGGCCCCCAGTCTGTCATGCGCGGCGACGCCGTAATCGCCCATGGTCTCGACGCCTTCGTGTTCCAGCAGATGGCCGATGTCGTGCAAGAAGGCGGCCAGGATCACCGCTTCGGACAGGCCTTGCTCGCGTGCCAGGGTCGCGGCCTGCACCGCGTGGTCGAGCTGAGTCACCGCTTCTCCGTAGTGCTGTAGGCCGTGCGTCTCGAACAGCGTGCGTATCGTCGCGATGGGGTTTTCGCCAGCCACCATCAGAACACCCGCTTGCCGGCCTTCCACACCGTGTCGACCAGCGGCTGGCTGCCCACCGGTCGCACCCGCACTAGGTCGGCGCGCTGGCCGACGGCGATCACGCCACGGTCGGCCAGGCCCACCGAGCGCGCCGGATTGGCGGTGACGGTGGCGATGGCCCGGCTCACGCTCCAGCCGGCCTGTTCGGTCAAGAGGTAGGCGGCGTGCAGCAGGCTCGCCGGCACGTAGTCGGACGACAGGATGTCGAGCAGGCCGGCACGAGCCAAGGTCAGCGCCGACACGTTGCCCGAGTGCGAGCCGCCGCGCACGACGTTCGGCGCGCCCATCACCGTCAACAGGCCGGCGTTGCGCGCGGCCTGCGCCGCGTCCAGCGTGGTCGGGAATTCCGAGATCGCCACCTTGTCTTTCACCGCCTCGGCGATGTGCGCGAGCTCGGTGTCATCGTGGCTCGCGAGCGTCAGCCCCCGTGCGTGCGCCAGTTCCAGCACCGCCTGTTTGTGCCGGTCGGCGTAGGTGGCCTGCAGCTGGCGACGGTCCTCCACCGCGTCGAGGAAGGTGTCTTCGCTCCAGCTGACGTTCTTCTTGCCGTAGTACTTCTTGTACTGCTCGATGTCACGATACTGGCGCTGGCCCGGCGTGTGGTCCATCACCGACACCAGTTTGACTGCCGGGTGCTTGATCAGCGGGTTCAGTTCGCGCAACAGTTCCGGGTAGGCCAGTTCGCAGCGCAGGTGGAAGAAGTGGTCGGCGCGGAACACCCCCTCGGCGTTGCCGCGGTTGATCGCGTCGAACGAGGTATGCAGGGTGTCGAGCCGCACGCTGTCCTGCTCCAGATCGCCGACCGCCAGCGCGTCGAATACGGTGGTGATGCCGGCGGCGACGCACTGCGCGTCGTGGGTGATCACCGCCGGCAGCACCGGCCAGAGCACGCCGTTACGCGGCATCAGGTGTTTTTCCAGGTTGTCGGTGTGGATCTCGACGAGGCCCGGGATCAGGTCGTCACCCTGGCAGTCGACGGCGTTGGGGTTGGTCGAAACAGCGTCGCTGATCGCGCCGATCAGGCCGTTTTCGATGGTGACGGTGCCGCGTTCGAGCACGCCGTCCGGCAGCACGACGCGGGCGTTGGTCAGAATCAAATTCATGCAGAGACTTCCTTGGCGGGCTCGCGACGGGCGAGCGGAACGGTAAACAGGCGATCGGCGATCTGGTCGCGGGTGGCTTCGTCGTGGAAGATGCCGACCAGCGCGGCGCCGCGCGCCTTCGCCTCGTGCATCAGTTCGATCACCACCGCGCGGTTGGCGGCATCGAGCGAGGCAGTCGGCTCGTCGAGCAGCAGGATGGGCCGCGGCGCGATCATGCCGCGGGCGATGTTGACGCGCTGCTGCTCGCCGCCGGAGAAGGTGGCCGGCGGCAGGCTCCACAGCCGCTCGTGGATGTTCAGGCGGGCCAGCCAGTTTCCGGCCACGGCGCGCGCCGCGGCTAGGCTTTCGCCCCACTCGACCAGGGGTTCGGCGACGATGTCGAGCGCCGACACGCGCGGGATCACCCGCAGGAACTGGCTGACGTAGCCGAGGGTGTGGCGGCGCACCTCGACGATCTGGTGCGGCTGCGCCTCGGCCATGTCGACCCAGTGGCCATGGTGATGGATGCGGATCTGGCCGGCCTGCACCAGGTAATTGGCGTACAGCGCCTTGAGGAAGGTGCTCTTGCCGGCGCCGGACGGGCCGACCAGCGCCACGCATTCGCCGGCGGCGACCTGCAGCGAGACGTCGTCGAGCACCGGCAGCGCCAGACCGTCCTGCTGGTGCAGCACGAAAGTCTTGCTCACGTTCTGAGCGTCGATCAGTAAAGTCATAGTGATACCTGCCAATGGCAATCGTGTTGAGGCCTGCCTGCCGGCGCAACCGCACCCGTAGCCCGGAGGAGCCCGCAGGGCGAGTCCGGGGAGCGTGTCGGGGCGGACCCGGACTCGGCCCCTTTGGGGCACTCCTCAGGGCTACAGAAAAGGGCGTCGCTCGGCCGGCCGCTCATGCCTCAAGCCTGCAAAATCGAAGAAACCAGCAACTGCGTATACGGATGCTGCGGGTCGTCGAGAATCTGGTCGGTCAGCCCGGCCTCGACCACACGGCCCTGCTGCATCACCAGCGTGCGGTGCGCCAACAGCCGGGCCACGCCCAGATCGTGCGTCACCATGATTACAGCAATGCCAGTCTCGTGAACCAGTCGCCGCAGCAGGTCGAGAAAGCGCGCCTGTACCGATACGTCGAGGCCGCCGGTCGGCTCGTCCATGAACACCAGGCGCGGCTTGGTGACCAGGTTGCGGGCGATCTGCAGCCGCTGCTGCATGCCGCCGGAGAACTGGCTCGGGCGGTCGTCCAGCCGCTCGGCGCTGATCTCGACCTTTTCCAACCATTCGGCGGCGGTGGCGCGCAGCTCGCCGTAGTGGCGTTGGCCGAGCGCCATCAGCCGCTCGCTGACGTTGGCACCGGCCGACACGTTCATGCGCAGGCCGTCGCGGGCGTGCTGGGTGACGAAGCCCCATTCGGTGCGGGCCAGTCGACGGCGGTCGGCTTCGGCCAAGGGCAACAAGTCGTGCTCGGTGCCGTTGACGTCACGGAAGGTGACCTCGCCCTCGTCGGCGGCCAGCTTGCCGGCCAGCGTCGACAGCAGCGTCGACTTGCCCGAGCCGGATTCGCCGACGATGCACAGCACCTCGCCGGGGTAGAGATCGAAGCTGACCTCGCGGCAGCCGTAACGTTGGCCGTAGCGCTTGGCGACCTGACGGACGGAGAGGATCGGGGTCATTGCTTCGCCTCCTGCTGGTGCGTGGCGCAGTAATCGGTGTCGGAGCAGACGAATAGCCGGCTGCCGGCGTCGTCGGTGATGATTTCGTCGAGGTAGGACTCGGTCGAGCCGCACAGTGCGCAGTGGCTGTCCCACTGCTGCACGTCGAAGGGGTGGTCGTCGAAGGCCAGGCTTTCCACGTCGGTATACGGCGGGATCGCGTACAGGCGCTTCTCGCGACCGGCACCGAACAAGAGCAGCGCCGGGCTTTGGTGCAGCTTCGGGTTGTCGAACTTCGGGATCGGCGACGGCGAGGTGAGATACCGGCCGTTCACCATCACCGGGTAGTCGTAGCTGGTGGCGATGTGGCCGTAGCGGGCGATGTCCTCGTACAGCTTCACGTGCATCAGGCCGTATTCCTGGTGCGCGTGCAGCTGGCGGGTCTCCACTTCGCTCGCCTCCAGCGTGCGCAGCGGCTCCGGCTCCGGCACCTGGAACACGACAATTTGGCCGGATTTCAGCGCGGTCTCCGGGATGCGGTGGCGGGTCTGGATCACCGTCGCCTCGACGGTGCGCTCGGTGGTCGCCACCTCGGCCACCCGGCCGAAGAAGCGGCGGATGTTGACCGCGTTGGTGGTGTCGTCGGCGCCCTGGTCGATCACCTTCAGGGTGTCGGTCTGGCCGATGATGCTGGCGGTCACTTGGATGCCGCCGGTGCCCCAGCCGTAGGGCAGCGGCATCTCGCGGCTGCCGAACGGCACCTGGTAGCCGGGGATGGCGACGGCTTTCAACAGGCCGCGGCGCAGCATCCGCTTGGTGTTCTCGTCGAGGAAGCCGTAGTTGTATTCGATGTTCATGCCTCGTCCCCTTGCTGGGTGTCGAATTGCTTGCGCAGGGTGCGGATCAGCGACAGTTCGGCCTGGAAGTCGACGTAGTGCGGCAGCTTCAAATGCTGCACGAAGCCGGACGCCTCGACGCTGTCGGTGTGGTAGAGCACGAATTCCTGCTGCTGCGCCGGGGCGTGGATGTCTTCGCCCAGCTCGCTGGCGCGCAGGCTGCGGTCGACCAGCGCCATCGCCATCGCCTTGCGCTCGCCCTCGCCGAACGAGAGGCCGTAGCCGCGGGTGAACTGCGGCGGCGCGGTGCTGCTGCCGGCGAACTGGTTGATCATCTGGCACTCGGTCAGGGTGATCTCGCCGATCTCGACCTCGAAGCCGAGTTCCTCCGGGCATACCGTCACCGCCACTTCGCCCATGCGGATCTCGCCGGCGAACGGGTGGCTCTCGGCGTAGCCGCGCTGGGTGGAGTAGGCGAGGCCGAGCAGGTAGCCCTCGTCGCCGCGCGCCAGGTTCTGTAGGCGGGTGGCGCGGTCGGCCGGGAACATCAGCGGCTCGCGGGTCAGGTCCTTCGGCGCCGGGTCACCGTCGGCCGGCCGTTCCGGCTCGATCAGCCCCTCGCCGCCGAGCACGTCGAGCACACAGGGCAGCGTGTCCGGCAGCGGCTGTTCGGCCAACGTTGGGCTCGGCTGATTGCCAGTGGCGGCCAGGGTGAAGTCGAGCAGGCGCTGGGTGTAGTCCGGCGTCGGGCCGAGCACCTGGCCGCCCGGCACGTCCTTGAAGGTGCCGGACACGCGACGGCGCACCCGCATCGCCGCGGTGTTAAGCGGCAGGCTGTAGCCGAGTCGCGGCAAGGTGGTGCGGAACGCGCGCAAGAGGAATACCGCCTCGGTCGCATCGCCCGATGCCTGCTTCAGCGCCAGTGCGGCCAGCTCCTCGTCGTACAGCGACCCTTCCTGCATCACCCGCGCCAGCGCGAGGCGCATCTGGCCCTTGATCTGCGCCAGCGTCAGTTCCGGCGTTTCCTGCTCGCCGCGGCGCTCGGCGGCAAGCAGCTCGTAGGAATTCAGGATGGCGGTTTCCCCGCCCTTAACGGCAACGTACATGTCACAGCTCCCGGATAACGGTGGTGCGCGGCAGCCCGGCCACCGCATCGGCGCTGACCAGCAGCACGTCGACGCCGAGCGGGAAGCGCGCCTGGTTCACTTTCCAGTCGGCCCAGAACGCGGCAGTCAGCGCGCTGGCGCCGAAGCGGCGCGGCGCGGCGAAACCCGGGCCGCGGCCCTCGACCTGCTCGCTGCCGAAGCCGGCGGTCTCGACGATCAGCGTCGCCGAACGGTCCGGATAGGCCGGCTCGCCGGCCTTGAGGGTGGTAAGCAGAGGCAGCGCTTTACCGTCGCGCACCAGCACGAAGTCGGCGCTGGCCGGCTCGTCAGTCAGGCGCACGCCGCTGTGAAAGCGCAGCCATTCGGCGGCGCCGTCAGGTAGGTCGGCCGAAAACAGGCTGACCTCCTGGTCGAGCAGCGTCACCAGCAGCGCGGCGGTAGCGGGCAGCAGCCCCTCGGGTGCCGGCGGTAGCACCGGCAGGGTCAGCGGCGCGAGCGGCTCGGCCAGGGCGGCCAGCACGGTGCGGAAGGTGCGCTGGGCATCGTGCACCGGCGTGTCAAATTGAGGCAGTAACATCATTCCCCCCGAACCATGGTGAAGAACTCGACCTTGCTCGCCGCGGCGGCGCGGCTGGCGGTGGCGCGGCGTTCGGCCAACTCGGCCGCAAGCGGCGCGATCACGCCGGCCATCAGGTCGGCGTGGTGCACCGGGCTTTGCAGCAGCGCGTCGGCCAGCGCGGCCAGCTCGGCGTGGCGAGCGTCGGAGCCGCGCACCCAGGCGTGGCCGACCTGGCCTGCCAGGGTCACCGACGCGCGGGTGACGCTGGCTTCGCCGAGGTTGAACTGGGCGCCGGTGCCGCCGGCGCGGCCGCGCAGCATCACCAGGCCCGTCTCGGGGCGGCGCAGCCAGTGGGCGTTGTCCTCTTGCGGCAGGGCCGGGGTCAGCGCTTCGGCCAACCTGTCGGGCGGGGTCAGCGCGAGGATGCGCATCCAGTGCTGACGTTGCGGAATCGGGTGTGGGCTCATGGTTACCGCCGTTTCGCTAAAAATTCATATAAACGTATAGACGACTGCATGATAATGGTCGGCGAAGGCCGTTTAACAGCACAATCCGGTGAATTATTTGTGACGGTTCGATGGCGGGGCTGGACGTCTAGCGCCGTCTTCCCGCAAGCCGTCGCCACCGCTTTTTAAAGGACGACTCCATGATCGAACGTGGCTCGGGCATCGCCGTCTGGCGCCAGATCGAAGGCAGCTTGGCCGAAGACATCGCCAGCGGCGCGATGCCGACCGGCGAACGCATCCCCACCGAACTGCAGTTGGCCGAACGCTTCGCGGTCAATCGCCACACCATCCGCCGCGCGGTGTCGGCGCTGGTCGAGCGCGGCCTGCTGCGCGTCGAGCAGGGCCGCGGCACTTTCGTGCAGGAAAACGCGATCGACTACGCGATCAGCAAGCGCACCCGCTTCTCGCAGAACATGGCGCGGCAGAACCTGCGCTCGGACATCGAGCTCTTGGCGAGCGACAGCGTGCCGGCCAACGTCGAGCTGGCCGAGCTGCTCGACGTGGCGCAGGGCAGCGAGCTCTATAGGCTGAAGACGGTCAGCCGCGTCGACGGCCGCATCGTCGACACCTCGACGCTGTTCTTCCCGGCGCCGCGCTTCGCCGGGCTGCCGGCGGTGTACGCCGAACTGCGTTCGGTGACGCGCACGCTGGCGCACTTCGGCGTCGCCGACTACACCCGGAGATTCACCAAGGTCAGCGCGCGGCTGCCCGACGCCGAGACGGTTGACTACCTGCACCTGCCGAAGAACCGGCCGGTGCTGCACGTGAAGTCGCTGAACGTCGACGCCGACGGCCAGCCGGTGCAGTACGGCGTCACCCGCTTCAACGGCGACCTGGTGCAGCTGGTGATGGAAGAGGAGGACGAGTGATGCGCTACGCGCTCTATTACGCACCGCGTCAGGACAGTGCGCTGTGGCGGCGCGGCTCGGCCTGGCTCGGTTGGGACGCGGCGAGCGGGATTGTGGTGACGCAGCCCGGTTCGGAGACGGTGTCGGCCGAACGCTTAGTCCAGCTCACTCGGGTCCCGGCCCGCTACGGCTGGCACGCCACCTTGAGGGCGCCGTTCGCGCTGGCCGACGGCGTCACCGAGGCCGAGCTGATCGCGGCGACGCGGGCGCTGGCGCGGCGCTTCGCTCCGTTCACGGTGTCGCTGCGGGTCGAGCCGCTGAGCAGTTTCCTGGCGCTGCGACCGGATGGTGAAGACGTAAGCTTGGCCGAACTGGCCGCCGCCTGCGTAACCAGCCTCGCGCCGCTCGCTCGCCTGCCGGACGCCGCCGCTCAGGCACGCCGTGGCGCGGGCCTCGCCGAGCGTGAGCGCGAGCTGCTGGCGCGCTGGGGCTATCCCTATGTGTTCGAGCATTACCGCTTCCACCTGACGCTCAGCGACCATCTCGACGGCGGCGGGGAAACAGACCGGCTCGCCGCGTTCGCGCGCTCGCACTTTGCCGGCGCGCTCGAGGCCCGCGTCGACGGCATCGCGTTGTTCGTCGAGCCGGCGCCCGGCGCGCCGTTCCGTTATCTCGCCCACATCGGCTTCGACGGGGAGGTGCAACGCCATGGCGACTGAACGGGGGAGGCTCTGGTATGTGCTCGGCCCGTCCGGCGCCGGCAAGGACTCGGTGATCGGCTACGCGCGCGAGCGGCTCGGTGGCGACGCGCGGGTGCTGTTCGCGCACCGCTACATCACCCGCCCGGCCGATGCCGGCGGCGAGAACCACGTGGCGCTGCGCCCCGACGAGTTCGCGCAGCGCGAGCGCGCCGGCTGCTTCGCGCTGGTGTGGCACCGCAACGGCCTGTCGTACGGCCTCGGCGTCGAGGTCGAGCAGTGGCTGGCGCAGGGGCTCGACGTGGTGGTGAACGGTTCGCGCTCGGCGCTGCCGTTGGCCGAACGGTGCTTCCCGGGTCTGATCCCGCTGTGGATAGGTGCGAGCCCCGAGGTGTTGGCCAAACGGCTGGCGGCGCGCGGCCGCGAGAGCGAGGTGCAGATCCGCCACAGGTTGGCCGAAGCCGGTGCGTTCAGCCCGCCGCCGCATGCTCGGGTGCTGCTGAACGACGGGCTGCTCGCCGACGCCGGCGAGACGCTGCTCGGCTGGTTGTCGGGCCGCTAGCTCGAAGCCGGCCACGGCGGTCGGTGGGAAAGGGCACTTCGCAGGGCGTGCCACACGCAACGGCGTGACCGGGTCATTCCGCATGGCGAAAACTGTCACGAAGACGTCACCGCGATGTAACGGTCGGGATTTAAGGTAGCGGCGTTCGTACTCGTGTTGTGTGTTGCTACGTAGACAAATTCGTCTATACGTCTAAACTTTGTGGAGTGATTCGATGCAGCTCAAGTCCCTGTTCGCCGCGACCGCCGTGGCTCTTGTCTCGCTGTCCGCCACCGCCGCCAGCACGCTGACCGTCTATACCGCGCTCGAAGCGGACCAGATCAAGCCGTACGAAGAGGCGTTCGCCAAGGCGAACCCGGACATCAAGATCCGCTGGGTGCGCGAGTCGACCGGCGTGATCACCGCCAAGCTGCTGTCCGAGAAGAACAACCCGCAGGCCGACGCGGTCTGGGGCCTGGCCGCCACCAGCCTGCAGGTGCTGGGCAACCAGAACATGCTGCAGCCGTACGCGCCGAAGGGCCTGGCGCAGATCACCCCGCACTTCCGCGACCCGGCCAACCCGCCGAAGTGGGTCGGCATGGACGTCTGGGCCGCCACCGTCTGTTTCAACACCGTCGAAGCGGCCAAGAAGGGCCTGCCGAAGCCGACCAGCTGGGAAGACCTGACCAAGCCGATCTACAAGGGCCAGATCGTGATGCCGCACCCGGCCTCGAGCGGTACCGGCTTCCTCGACGTGTCGGCCTGGCTGCAGATGTTCGGCGAGAAGAAGGGCTGGAACTATATGGACCGCCTGCACGGCAATATCGCGCAGTACCTGCACTCGGGCTCCAAGCCGTGCACGATGGCCGCGTCGGGCGAGTACCCGATCGGCATCTCGTTCGAATACCGTGGCGCACAGCTGAAGGAGAAGGGCGCCCCGATCGACCTGATCTTCCCGAAAGAAGGCCTGGGCTGGGATCTGGAAGCCACCGCGATCATCAAGGGCACCAAGAACCTGGACGCCGCCAAGAAACTGGCCGACTTCGCCGCCAGCCGCGAGGCGATGGAGCAGTACGACAAGAACTACGCGGTGCTGGCGATGCCGGGCGTCGCCAAGCCGAACCCGCTCATCCCGGCCGACTACTCCAAGCGTCTGGTCAAGAACAACTTCTCGTGGGCTGCCCAGGAGCGTGATTCCATCCTGAAGGAATGGAGCAAGCGGTATGACAGTAAGGCCGCCCCGAAGAGCTGATGAAAGCGTCCACAAAGCTACTGCGCGGGCGTGATCTCGGGTTGGGCGGTCAGCGTGCGAATCTGCTGATTCGCTCAGCTGTCAGGAATCCTCATGTACTTCAGTACATTCCGGTTCCTGCGCTCCGTCCGCCCCTCGCTGACGCCCGCTCGCCACGCTTTGAGGCGCGCTTTCTTTACCGTCCCCCTAAACGGACGCTGACTGAAGCCGGCCGCCAGGCCGGCTTTGGTGAGTTTCTGGAGAGCCCGATGAAACCCGCCGATACCATCTTCACCGATTCCCCCTATCTCGCCGTCCACGGCCTGACCCGGCGCTACGGCGCGTTTACCGCGCTAGACGACGTGTCGCTGGCGCTGCGCCACGGCGAGTTCGTCTGCCTGCTCGGCCCGTCCGGCTGCGGCAAGACCACGTTGCTGCGCCAGATCGCCGGTCTCGACCTGCCCGACCAGGGCCGCATCACGCTGCGCGACCGCGACATCACCCGGCTGCCGCCGGCCAAGCGCGACTACGGCATCGTGTTCCAGAGCTACGCGCTGTTTCCCAACCTGAGCGTTTGCGACAACATCGCCTACGGCCTGACGCCGCGCCGCGAGCGTGCCCGCCACCGCGAGCGGGTGCGCGAGCTCCTGGACATGGTCGGCCTGCCCGGCAGCGAGGACAAATACCCGTCGCAGCTGTCCGGCGGCCAGCAGCAGCGCGTCGCGCTGGCGCGCGCCTTGGCCACCTCGCCGGGCCTGCTCTTGCTCGACGAGCCGTTATCGGCGCTGGACGCGCGGGTGCGCGACAAGTTGCGCGACGAACTCAAACGTCTGCAGAAGAAGCTCGGCGTCACCACCCTGATGGTGACCCACGACCAGACCGAGGCGCTGGCGATCGCCGACCGGGTGGTGGTGATGAATAACGGCCGCATCGAGCAGGTCGGCACCCCGGCCGAGATCTACCGCCGTCCGGTCAGCCGCTTCGTCGCCGAATTCGTCGGCGACGCCAACTGGCTGCCGGCCGTCCGCGTCGACGCCCACGGCGTGACGGTCGGCGCGCACCGGCTGGCAGTGGCCGGCCGGTTGGCCGACGGCGAGGCGTACACCTTGTTCGTGCGCCCCGAGGACGTCCTGGTCAAGCCGCGCTGGGAAGCGGCGCCGAACACGCTGCTGGCGCGCATTGCCGACGTCAGCTTCGCCGGCGCGATGACCCGGCTGCGGCTGCTGCCCGAGGGCATGCCCGGCGTGACGCTGACCGCCGAGGTCTGCCCGTCGATGCTTAACCGCCAGCCGCTGGTGCCGGGCGAGATCGTGCCGATCGAGCTGCCGGCCGCGCAGCTGGTCGCCTACCCGGAGGAGCGCGCATGAGCAGCGTGGCGCGGCGCTCCTTGCGGGGCTGGCTTGCCGGCTTCGGCCAACGTGGCGATGGCGAGACCGCCATCGCGCAGGCTCTGGTGTGGCTGTGGGTGGCGCTCTTGGCGTTGCTGCTCGGCCTGCCGCTGATGGCGATTCTCGGTCGCGCTGTGATGCAGTCGGACGGCCGTTTCGCCGGCCTCGCGCACTTTGCCGAAGTGCTCGACTCGCCCGGCCTGATGCGCGCCACGCTCAACAGCTTCGCGGTGTCGCTGACGGTGACCGCGATCGTGCTGCCCCTGGCGTTCGGCTTCGCCTGGGCGCTGATGCGCAGCCGGGTGATCGGCCGCCCGGTGTTTCGTCAGATCGCGCTGACGCCGCTGTTGGCGCCGTCGCTGATGCCGGCGATCTCGATCGTCTACCTGTTCGGCAACCAGGGCCTGCTGAAGAACTGGATGGGCGATAGCAGCATCTACGGCTTCTGGGGCATTGTGCTCGGCGAGCTGTTCTATACCTTCCCGCACGCGCTGCTGATCCTGACCACCGCGCTCGCCAGCGCCGACGCGCGCCTGTTCGAAGCGGCGCGCAGCATGGGCGCCAGTGCCTGGCGGCAGTTCTTCACGATCACCTTGCCCGGGGCGCGCTACGGCCTGATGTCGGCCGGCCTGGTGGTGTTCACCTTGGTGATCACCGACTTCGGTGTGCCGAAGGTGGTCGGCGGCAACTACAGCGTGCTGGCGGTCGAGGCGTACAAGCAGGTGATCGGCCAGCAAAACTTCGAGCGCGGCGCGGTAGTCGGCCTGATGCTGTTGTTGCCGGCGGTGCTGGCCTTCGTGCTGGAACGACGGATGGCGCGCCGTCAGCAGGCGGCGATCACCGCGCGCGCGGTGCAGTACGTGCCGGGGCGGGGCAGGGGGCGCGACGCGGCGGCGTTCGGCTTCCTCTCGCTGGTGTCGGTGCTGCTGTTGGCGCTGCTCGGCGTCGGCATCGTCGCCTCGTTCATCGGCTACTGGCCGTACAACCTCAAGCTGACGCTGGACCACTACGACTTCAGCCTGATCGACGGCGGCTGGGACGTGTACTTCAACAGCCTGAAGCTCGCCACTGCCACCGCCCTGATCGGCACGCCGCTGGTGTTCCTCGGCGCGTACTGGGTGGAAAAGCTCAAGGTCGCCGGCGCGGGCCGCCAGGTGCTGCGCTTCTTCGCGATGCTGCCGATGGCGGTGCCGGGCCTGGTGCTGGGCCTCGGTTACGTGTTCTTCTTCAACCATCCGGCCAACCCGCTGAACGGCCTGTACGGCAGCCTCGCGCTGATGGTGGTGTGCACCGTGGCGCACTACTACACCACCGCGCACCTGACCGCTGCCACCGCCCTCAAGCAGCTCGACAACGAGTTCGAGGCGGTCGCCGCGTCGCTGAAAGTGCCGTTCTGGGTGACGCTGCGCCGGGTGACGCTGCCGGTGTGCCTGCCGGCGCTGGTCGACGTGCTGCGCTACTACTTCGTCGCGGGCATGACCACCGTGTCGGCGCTGATCTTCCTCTATTCGCCGGACAGCAGCGTCGCAGCGGTGTCTATCATCACCATCGACGACACCGGCAATACCGCCGCCGCCGCGGCGATGGCGACGCTGGTGGTGCTGACCTCGGCGGCCGTGTCGATTGGGCTCTCGCTGCTGGAAGCGCGGATCGTGCGCCGCCGGCGCTGACCCGATAGCACGGAACGGCAAGCGGCCCTGACCGGATTCGGCAGGGCCGCTTTTTTGCGCTTGCCGGTCTGCCGCATTGCATTTTCTAGACGTGATTAATAAGCCTATTTTTCAGCCGCATCGATATTAATTTGCAATGCTTGATTGGCGGACATTATATGCTTGGGTAATTCATCCGATGAATGGGCCGCTATTCTGAGAGGCGAGCAGATCGGCCAGATTGTCTCCCCGCGATGTCAATTCATTGAATTGGTATTCTCGATGTAGAGCAAGTTGAGTCGAAACTGCCCGAATGGGTCGTTGTCGATCAAGGCGGCTAGCCAATGCGTACCGGCGATCTCGCGGAGGCGTTGCGGCGGTAAGACAACGCTGATGGCAAATTGGTATGCTTTCAGTGTATTTGAATGAATTGTCAATTTGTTCGACTATATTCAAATGACAGGATGGGAAGTCCAAAATAAACAGACCATGCAACGTCAGACCAGTGAATGTCGGAAGGGTAAGCAGAAATGTTTAATGGCAAGTTAAAGCGCGAGCTGTCGGCCCAGGCAGAAACGATCGCCGAACAGGGCGCAATGCTGACTGCGATCAACCGCTCGATGGCGGTGATCGAATTCAAGCCGGACGGCACCGTCCTCACTGCTAACGACAATTTCCTGAATACGGTGGGTTACACGCTGCAGGAAATCCAGGGCAAACATCACCGGATCTTCTGCGAGGACAGCCACGCCCGCTCGCCGGCGTACAGCGAATTCTGGGCCAAGCTCAACCGTGGCGAGTTTGTCGCCGGCCAGTTCAAGCGGCTGCACCGTTCGGGCCGGCTGCTCTGGCTGGAGGCCTCGTACAACCCGGTATTCAACAGTGACGGCCGGCTCGTCAAGGTGGTCAAGTTCGCGTCCGACGTGACCCAGACGGTTCACGAGGCGCACGAGCAGAACAACAAGATCGACGCGATCAACCGCTCGATGGCGGTGATCGAGTTCAAGCCGGACGGCACCATCCTCACCGCCAACAACAACTTCCTGAATACGTTGGGTTATTCGCTGAACGACATCCAGGGCAAGCACCACCGTATCTTCTGCGAGGACAGCTATACCGGCTCGCACGAGTACGCGGAGTTCTGGAGCAGGCTCAACCGTGGCGAATTCATCTCAGGCCAGTTCAAGCGGGTGCATCGTACAGGCAGGCCGCTCTGGCTCGAGGCCTCGTACAACCCGGTGTTCGACGACGACGGTAAGATCTACAAGGTGGTGAAGTTCGCCTCCGACATCAGTGAGAAGGTGCAGAGCGTCAACAAGGACGTCGAGAACGCCAAGGACGCGTACAAGATCTCGGAGAGCACCGAGGCGATCTCGGTGCAGGGCGCGGCGGTGATCGAAACCGCCGCGGTCGAGATGCGCCGCATCGCCGACAGCGCGCGGGTGTCGTCGAGCGTGATCGAGGAACTGGGCGCGCAGTCGTCGCAGATCACCTCGATCGTCAACACCATCCACGACATCGCCGACCAGACCAATCTGCTGGCGCTGAACGCGGCGATCGAGGCGGCGCGGGCCGGCGAGCAGGGCCGCGGCTTCGCGGTAGTGGCCGACGAGGTGCGCAAGTTGGCCGAACGCACCAGCAGCTCCACCGCGGAAATCGCCGGCATGATCGAGAAGATCCGCGCGGGCACGGATACGGCGATTACCAGCATGGCGTCGATGCTGCAGCAGGCCGAGCAGGGCGTGGTGCTGGCGAACGACGCGGGCGAGGCGATCAACAAGATCCGCGAGAGTACCAACCGGGTCGTGCAGGTGATCAACGAGTTCTCGTCGATCTCCACGCTGAAACGCGAACACTAGGCCGCCTGGCCGGCAAGGTGAAGCAGCCCGGCGATGAGCCGGGCTTTTTCATGACCTCGGGCTCAGGCGTCGGCGCTGTCGGACCAGCCCACGCGATCGCCCGCGTGAAGCACCCGGTCGGCGCCCGCGATGTCGCCGGCGCCGATCGTGTCCTGCTCCTGCAAGGCGGCGTAGAGCGGAGCGAAGTCCGGCGCGGTGGCGTCGAACAGCTGCGCGAAGCTGTCGATCACGAAGTAGCTCTTCTGGAAAGTGTCGATCCGGTAGCGGGTGCGCATGATGCGCGCAAGATCGAAACCGATCCGGTTCGGGCTGGCGCTCTCCAGGCTGTACACCGACTCGGACTGGCTCGACACGATGCCGGCGCCGTAGATGCGCAGGCCGTTCGGCGTAGCGATCAGGCCGAATTCCACCGTGTACCAGTAGAGCCGCGCCAGCATCGGCAGCGCGCCGAGCCGTTTCGCCTTCATGCCGCCGGCGCCGTACGCCTGCAGGTAGTCGGCGAACACCGGGTTCATCAACAGCGGCACATGGCCGAACAGGTCGTGGAACACGTCCGGCTCCTGCAGGTAGTCGAGCTGGTGCGGCTCGCGCAGCCACCAGGTGACCGGGAAGCGGCGGTTGGCCAGGTGCTCGAAAAATACCTCGTCGGGGATCAGCCCCGGCACCGCGACCAGGCGCCAGCCGGTGGCGGCGGCCAGCTTCTCGTTCAGCCGTTCGAAATCCGGCACCCGCTCGGCGTCGACGTCGAGCGCGGCAAGCCCCTCCAGGAACTCGTCGCAGACCCGGCCCGGCAGCAGTGCGCACTGGCGGCGGTACAGCGTCGCCCAGGTGGCGTGATCATCGGCGCTGTAGCGCGCTAGCGGCTGCGGCAGCGTGAAGTCGGCGGCGTGCTCGAGGCCGACGTTCTTGCGGGCGGTGATATCGGGGGCGACAAACTCGCTGGGGGCGTTCATGACACAAGATCCGGGGCGGGTGGGGAGAACGTCAGTGTACGCAGCCACCCGCGCGGCGAGGCCGCAAAGTTTGCCTGGATATGGTCAATTTTGCATACTTGCCGCATTGCAATATGGCTTGGTGCGTGAAATGAGCAAAATCGATCTGGACCGCTTCGACTACCTGATTCTGGAGGCCTTGCAGCGGGACGCCCGCGCCACCCACCAGAAGCTGGCACAGGAGGTGCCGCTGTCGCCGTCGCAGATCGGCCGGCGCATCCAGCGGCTGGAGGAGTCCGGCATCATCGAGGGCTACCATGTCGCACTGCGTGCGGATCTGCTCGGCCTGTCGGTGGTGGCGTTCGCCAACGTCAGCCTGGAGCGCCACGTCGAGAGCTCGCTGCGCGAATTCGCCGAGGCGATCGCCGAGTTGCCCGAGGTGCTCGACTGCTACGCGGCGGCCGGCGAGGCCGACTACCTGCTGCGCATCGTGGTGCCTGACCTGCCGTCCTTGTCACGCTTCGTGATGAACAAGCTGATGTGCCTGCCGCTGGTGCGCAGCGTCAAGTCGACGGTGACGCTCGAGGCGATCAAGCAGACGACCCAGCTGCCGTTACCGCGCCCCTGAACGGCGGTTCGGCCAACGTTCAGTGCGCCCAGGCGGCGATCGCGCGGATCTCGTCCGGCCCGGTGCGACAGCAGCCGCCGATCAGCCGGGCGCCGGCGTCGACCCAGCCGCGTGCCGCCGCGGCGAACGAAGCGGCGTCGGCGGTGCCGTGCCAGCACTTGTGCATGGTGTCGTAGACTTCGCCGGAATTCGGGTAGACCAACAGCGGCTTGGCGGTGGCGGAACGCGCTGCATTCAACAGCGGGACGATGTGCTGCGGCGCGGTGCAGTTGACGCCGACGGCGACGATCTGCGCGCAGTCTTCCAGCTCGGCGATGCAGTCGGAGAGCGGCTGCCCCTCGCTGACGTGCGCGTTGTCGCGGCAGGAAAAGCTCAGCCAGGCGTGCGCCTGCGGGAATTCCTCGGCCAACAGCCGGGCGAGCGCACGCGCCTCGCTCGGGCAGGGGATGGTCTCGCAGGCCAAGAGGTCCGGCCCGGCCGCCAGCAGCGCCGCCAGGCGCGGGCGGTGGAAGGCCATCAAGTCGGCTTCGTCCAGGCCGTAATCGCCGCGGTATTCCGAACCGTCGGCGAGCATCGCGCCGTACGGCCCGACCGAGGCGGCGACCAGCGGCCGCGCTCGCCCCGCGACGTTGGCCGAATCGGCACAGAACGCGTCGCGCGCTTCGGTTGCCAGTTCCACCGAACGGCGCAGCAGCGCCGCGGCCAGCTCGGTATCGATGCCGCGCCGGGCGAAGCCCTCGAAGGTGGCCTGGTAGCTGGCGGTGGTGGCGACGTCGGCGCCGGCGCGGAAGTAGTCCTCGTGCAGCCGGCGGATCAGCTCCGGCTGCTCGATCAGCAGCCGTGCCGACCACAAGGGGTCGTTCAGGTCGGCTCCGCGCCGCTCGAGTTCGGTGGCGAGGGCGCCGTCGAGGACGATCAGGCGCTGGCTGGCGAGCAGGGCGGCGACGGGATTGGAGGAGGGCATGACCAGAACTCCGGGCGGGACTCCAGCATAGCGCGGGGGCTTTGGCCGGCCAAGGCGGATGGACACGCCCACCTGACCCGCCATCAATGCACCCGGTTCCGGCCGGCCCGCTTGGCCTCAAACAGCGCCGCGTCGGCCGCGCTACGCCGATCTGGGGTCGGTCAACGCGCTGCGTGCCGAATGCCTGAAAGACACCGTAGCGCGCTTTTATGAGTCGGATGAAGATTTGAAACCGTTGGGTCGCTACTACCTAGGCGATGCCGTAGCCGTCGAACAAGCGGTGGCCGCCGTCGCGGCGCAGCGCCCGTGCCGGCAAGTGGCTCGCTTACTTCTTAATGCGCACGCCGCCGTATCCGCCGATGTGGGCTCCTGCCACCCCCGGTGCTTGCAAGGGCTAAGCTGATAGCAACGCACCGGAGGAGCGAGCTCATGGCCGACGCCAGCAAGATTGCCGCGCAGCTGTTGCAGAAATACCCGGACCCGAAGCTCGCGCTCGTTTTTAACAATCCACTTGAGCTGTTAGTCGCAGTAATCCTGTCGGCCCAGTGCACCGACGCGCGGGTCAACCAAGTTACGCGCACCCTGTTCCAGAAGTACTGCAGTGCGCGCGACTACGCCGCGGCGGATCCGGAAACCTTCGAACAGGAAATCCGGCCCACCGGCTTCTACAAAAACAAGGCGAAACTGGTGATCGGCTGCGCCAGGAAGCTGGTCGAGGCGTTCGGCGGCGAGGTGCCTGGCAGCGTGGCGGAACTCGTGACCCTACCGGGCGTGGGCCGCAAGACTGCGAACATGATGCTCGGCAATGCCTTCGGAGAACCGGGCATCGCTGTCGATACGCACGTGCTGCGGGTCTCGAACCGCCTCGGGCTGGCCCACTCGGACAAGCCGGACGCGGTGGAGGCCGAACTGGCGCAACAGTTGCCAAGCGCGCAATGGACGCCATTCACCAACGCCATGATCCTGCACGGCCGAATCACCTGCACCGCGCACCATCCCAACTGTGGAGGCTGCGTTCTGTATGACTTATGCGAATGGCCCGACAAGGTCAGATTCACCTGAGCGTCGCGGCAAGCTATTGCTATTGACCGGCGCGCCCGGCTGCGGCAAGACCACGGTCATCCGCCAGCTGGCCGCCGCGCTGTCCGGCTGGCGGCTGGCCGGCTTTTACACCGAGGAGATCCGCGCAGCCGGCATGCGTGTCGGTTTTCAGATCAACGACTTCGCTGGCCGCAGTGCGGTGATGGCGCATGTGGATTTCACCGGGCCATGCCGGGTCGGCAGTTACGGCGTCGATGTGGCGGCGATCGAGTGCATGCTCGAGGGTGCGCTGGTGCCCGACGCTGGCGTGGAGGCTTACCTGGTCGACGAGGTCGGCAAGATGGAGTGCCTGGCCGCCGGCTTCGTCGCGCGCATGCGCGCCGTGCTCGCTGCCGGCAAACCGGTAGTGGCGACTGTCGCGCTGCACGGTGGCGGTTTCATCGAGGAGATCAAGGCCGGCTATGGCGCTCCACTGTGGGAGGTGACCCATGCCAACCGCGATGAGCTACCTGGAAGGGCACTGAAGTGGCTACACGCTGCAGTCAAGCCAATGCCGTCCGCGCAGGCCAGCGAACCGTCATCCGCCGCCGCACACGCGACGATTCGCTCGATCAATGCGGTCACGCTGGCCACCCATGACATGGCGCGCGCGGTGGCGTTTTACCGTGCGCTCGGCTTCACGCTGCACTACGGCGGGGAAAGTGCGGAGTTCACAAGCTTCCAGGTCGGCGCGGGCCACTTGAATCTGATTGCCCAGCCGGCGGCCCGGCAATGGAGCTGGTGGGGCCGCGTGATCTTCCACGTAGTGGACGTCGATGCCGTCTACGAGCGCGCGCTCGCACAAGGGCTGCATCCCGAAGCCGCCCCGCGCGATGCCGAATGGGGCGAGCGCTACTTCCACATCAGCGATCCCGACGGACACGAACTGAGCTTCGCCAGACCGTAGGGGCATGACGCCGTGCCGAAGCCGGGTAGGGCCGGGAGCACAAATTTGCCAGCATCCCTGCCGAGCAATATCCGGTCGATGTCTGCAAACCGGAATGGCCAGGCCGTCCCCCTGTGATGACGCAAGCTTTTATCCGCACCTATCCGCACCGAGTTGGCCCAAACAGATCCAGCCACCGCTTAACGTCTAACACTGCTGTACGGCGGCAGCGTCAAGTCGGACAACGTCGCCATGCCCGACATCGAGGGCGGGCTGAAAGAGCTGAAGTTGCATGGCATGGCGGCTACTTATGCCGATTTCAACGGCCTGCTAGTCCCATGAGGCGGAACGCGTCAAAATAACGGGAGTTACCATTTTGCCGAATCAGGAATCACTCCATGCCCTTGCCGACCGCCGACACGCCCCGCGAACGACTACATACCCGCCAGATCCGCATCGAAGGCTACCGCCGTGCCGACGGGCTGTGGGATATCGAAGGCCATCTCACCGACACCAAGGACAGCGACGTGATGCTGGCGTCCAGGCTGCGCCCGGCCGGTGAGCCCATTCATGAAATGTGGCTGCGCCTCACCGTCGACGACACGCTGACGATCCACGCCGCCTGTGCGGCCACCGACGCGATGCCGTACCAGGGCACTTGCGACACCGTCACCCCCGACTACGCCCGGCTGGCCGGCCTGCGCATCGCCCCCGGTTTTACCAAGAAAGTCCGCGAGCTGTTCGGCGGCGTACAGGGCTGTACCCATATCACCGAGCTGATCGGCACGGTGGCGACCGGCGCGATCCAGACGCTGGTCGGCCAGGTGAAGCTGCCGGACGATCGCAAGCCGTTCCAGCTCGACGGCTGTCACGCCCTGGATGCCACCGGCCCGGTGGTCGCCCGGCTCTATCCACGCTGGTATCGCGGCGACGCCTGAGCCGTCGCCACTCTGGCGATTCGGACGGCGCTATTCCGGCTATTCCCGGATCGGCTGCGCTGGCTGAGCGCGCTCGTGGCGCACACCGGTCGGTTTGCCCTGCCAGTAACCGGCCAGAAGCGACCCCGAGATGTTGTGCCACACCGAGAACAGCGCGCCCGGCAGGGCAGTCAGCACGGTGAAGTAGGTCTTGCCGAGTTGTGCCGCCAGCCCCGAGTTCTGCATGCCGACCTCGATCGCCAGCGTGCGGCACACCGATTCCTCGAAGCCCAGCAGCCGACCACCCCAGTAGCCGCCCAAGAGGCCGATGCCGTTGTGCAGCATCACGGCCACGATCACCAGCAGGCCCACCGAGGCGATATGCGCCTGGCTGCCGGCGACGATGGCCGCGATCAGCGTGACGATGGCCAGCATCGACACCAGTGGCAGCCACGGCTCGATGCGCCGCACCTGCGCAGCGAAACAGCGATAGACCAACAGCCCCAGCCCGATCGGCAGGATGACGATCTGCAGGATGCCGGCGAGCATGCCGACCATATCCACCGCGATCGACGCGTCGACGTAGAGCCGGGTCAACAGCGGCGTCGCTACCACCCCGACCAGCGTCGACAGCGAGGAGATCGTTACCGACAGCGCCACGTCGCCGCGGGCGAGATAGATGATTACGTTGGACGCGGTGCCGCTGGCGACGCTGCCCACCAGCACCATGCCGGTGGTCAGTTCGGGCGACATGTGGAAGGTCTTGGCGATCGCCCAGGCGGCAAACGGCATCACCAGATAGTGCAGCACGATGCCGGCCGCGACCGGCGCCGGACGGGTCAGCACGCGTTTGAAGTCGGCCGGGGTCAGCGTCAGGCCCATCGCAAACATGATCACCGCCAGCATCAGCCCGGTATGCGGCAGGATGGGGGTGAAGCTGGCGGGGGTGAAATACGCCACCGTCGACAACAGAATGGCCCAGAGCGGGAACAGGCGGGTGATTTTGGCAAGCAAGCGAATATCCTCGATGCCCTAGTCGGTGGGCATGGTGATGGCAAAGGCGCCATGCTACCTAATTGTATTTCTTATGCATATTGTTCTTGGGCATTCTTAAGGACGCGGAAAGCTGGGCGGGCCGGGCATCATCGTAGACAGGCAGACACCGACAGCCCGCCACCTGCCGGCTTTCGCACGGCAGGCGGCGTATGCCCAAAAGAACCGCTGAGCGTTCCGAGCTACGGCCAAGCCGGGATCGTCGGTTCGACCCCGCCTAGATGCGCCTCGGGGTGGGTTCTCTGCAGCAGCTTCTCGATCTCGTCAACGCGCCATCTGGGCACATCGACCATCATTAGAATCTCGCCGCGCTCGATGTCGCGTCGAAATGGCTTCAGCCGGCTGTTCGGCGCCGAACTGCCGATCATGCTCGACGTCCAGGCGCCGAAGAGCGCGCCGGCGACACAGGTCACCATCACCACGCCGCCCCACGGCAGGCCCGTGCCGGACAGCATGAAGAATGCGCCGACCAGCCCGGCGAACAGGCCGGTCGCGCCGCCGACGACCAGTCCAAGCTCGGCGCCGTGCACGATGTCCGACTCCTGCAGCAGGTTCGCCCGGTGCAGGGTGGACAGGTCGAGGCCTTCCTTGGCGAGAAAATGGATGTGCTTTTCGTCGATATTGGCGAGCAACAAATCGTTCATCATCCGTTGCGCGCTGACGAGTTCGGGAATGAGGTAGTAGATCCGTTTGCGCATGATGCACCTCCCGGATTACGTTGAAACAGTCATCGCCACCAAGCAAGACACTACCTTTATATACCTTGCCTTTCCTGGCGAAGAGCTGGGGCTGCCAGACGGCCGATTGATCGTCACGACTGCCCCCGGTCGCCGCGTTATGCCCGTTCGTCACCGAGGAGGACGCACACCAAGTCAACGTCGTAAGGACATGCTTCCGGCCACCCTGTCCGCTACGCACAATGTGCTAAGTTGAAACCAGTTTGGTGAGTAATCGCTGCATGATGGTTGGGCGAGCGGCGCGGCGGTTTGTGCCGTGATGTCATGTTTTTCGCCCCGAGATCGGCCGTTTTTCTCGCCACCTTCATCCGGCGTGCCAATCAGCCCGGCGATGTCGGCCATCCGGCCCGACTGAGCCGGGGCAGGGCAGGTGGCCAAGTAGGATCGAGCAAATGGCATTCGCAATCGTACTGATTTCAATTGTTGTTGCCGCCGTCCTATTCCACGCCCTGAGCCCGTGGTGGCTGGCCCCGTTGGCTTCCAACTGGGGACAGATCGACACCACGCTCACGATCACCATCGCGATCACCGGCGTCGTCTTTATCGCCATCAACCTGTTCATCGCCTACGCGGTGATCCGCTACCGCCATCGGACGGGCCAGCGGGCGGCGTACCAGCCCGAAAACAAGAAACTCGAAGCCTGGCTGATCGGGCTCACGACGGTGGGCATCGTCGCCATGTTGGCGCCCGGCCTGTTGGTGTACGCCAAGTTGATCAACCCGCCCGACGACGCGCTGGTGCTCGAGGTGGTCGGCCAGCAATGGCAGTGGAGCTTCCGCTTTCCCGGCAAGGACGGCCAGCTGGGCAGCTCGGGCATCGAGTACATCAGCGCCGACAACCCGTTCGGGCTGAATCCGGTCGACGCGCGTGGTCAAGACGACGTGCTGGTCCAGGGGGCGGAGGTGCATCTGCCGCTCAACCACCCGGTCAAGGTCTTGCTGCGTTCCAAGGACGTGCTGCACGACTTCTACGTGCAGCCGTTCCGCGCCCGCATGAACCTGGTGCCGGGCATGGTCACCCAATTCTGGTTCACCCCGACCAAGGCCGGCCGCTTCGAGATCCTGTGCGCGCAGCTGTGCGGTGTCGGCCACTACAATATGCGCGGCATGGTGGTAGTGGAGGACGAGGCGGCCTTTCGGAAGTGGCTAAGCGCGCAGCCGACCTTTAGGCAAACGATGACCAAGACGGTGTCGACCGGAGGCGAGGGGCTGGTCAAGCAAGGCATGCAGCTGGCCCAGTCGCAGGGATGCTTCGCCTGCCACAGCATCGACGGTAGCGCCCGGGTCGGCCCGACCTGGAAGGGCCTGTACGGCAAGACGGAAACGCTGAGTGACGGCACGACGGCGCTGGTCGATAAAACCTATCTGAACGCCTTTATCCGCAACCCGACTGCCAGGGTACCCAAGGGGTATCCTCCCATCATGCCGAAATTCAACCTGAGCGATCAGCAGGTGGCGGCGCTGGTTGCATATATTGAATCTGTGGGCCAAGGCAAGGATGCCGTTGTGCAGAAATAATGCCGGCCTGGAGTAAGAAATAAATCTGAATGTGGCGCCAAGTTGCGCATGCAAGGGGGAGGCAAGCAAGGCGCCGCATAGCGGCCCGCTAAGGAGGCCAAGATGGCTTACTCCCACGGTGACGAACAGCACCAGCCGCAAAGCTTCTGGACCCGTTACGTCTGGAGCCAGGACCACAAGGTGATCGCGATCCAGTACACGATCACCGCGATCCTGATCGGCCTGGTCGGCCTGGTGCTGTCGGACCTGATGCGGCTGCAGCTGGGCTTCCCGGGGCGCTTCGCCTTCATCGACGCGGAGCACTATTACCAGTTCGTCACCATGCACGGCATGATCATGGTGATCTATCTGCTCACCGCCTTGTTCCTGGGCGGCTTCGGCAACTACCTGATCCCGCTGATGGTCGGCGCGCGCGATATGGTGTTCCCCTTCCTGAACATGCTGAGCTACTGGGTGTACCTGGTCGCGGTGCTGGTGCTGGTCGCGAGCTTCTTCGTCCCCGGCGGGCCCACCGGCGCCGGCTGGACGCTGTACCCGCCGCAGGCGATCCTGCCCGGCACGCCGGGCATGGACGGTGGCATCATCCTGATGCTGGTGTCGCTGTTGATCTTCATCGTCGCGGCCACGATGGGCGGGCTCAACTACGTGACCACCGTGCTGCAGGCGCGCACCGAGGGGATGACGCTGATGCGGCTGCCGCTGACGGTGTGGGGCATCTTCATGGCGACCATCCTGGCGCTGTTGGCCTTTCCGGCGCTGTTCGTCAGCGGCGTGATGATGCTGCTCGACAAGACGCTCGGCACCAGCTTCTTCATGCCCGCGATCATGTCGCTCGCCGGTCAGCCGCTCGGCTACAAGGGCGGCAGCCCCTTGCTGTTCCAGCATCTGTTCTGGTTCTTCGGCCATCCCGAGGTCTACATCGTGGCGCTGCCGGCATTCGGCATCGTCTCCGACCTGATCAGCACCCATGCGCGCAAGAATATCTTCGGCTACCGGATGATGGTGTGGGCGATCGTCGCGATCGGTGTCTTGAGTGTCGTCGTGTGGGCGCACCATATGTACGTCAGCGGCATGAACCCGTATTTCGGCTTCTTCTTCGCCACCACCACGCTGGTCATCGCGATCCCGACCGCGATCAAGGTCTACAACTGGGTGCTGACGCTGTGGCGCGGCAACATCCACCTGACGGTGCCGATGCTGTTCGCGATCGGCTTCATCAGCATGTTCGCGATCGGCGGCTTGACCGGCTTGTTCCTCGGCAACGTCAGCGTCGACATCCCGTTGTCCAATACCTACTTCGTGGTCGCCCACTTCCATATGGTGATGGGGGTCGCGCCTATCCTGGTGGTGTTCGGCGGCCTCTACCACTGGTTCCCCAAGGTGACCGGGCGGATGCTGAACGACACGCTCGGCAAGTGGCACTTCTGGGCGACCTTCATCGGCACCTACGCGATCTACTTCCCGATGCACTACCTGGGCTTTCTCGGCATGCCGCGGCGTTATTACGCCTACGACAACTACCAGTTCATCCCGGCCTCGGCGCACCAGCTGAATGTCTTTATCACCGTCGCCGCCCTGATCGTCGGGGTCGCCCAGCTGCTGTTCCTGATCAATCTGGCCTGGAGCGCCTTCAAGGGCCGGCCGGCCGGCAGCAACCCGTGGGGCGCGACCACGCTGGAATGGCAAACGCCGGACACCCCGCCGGTGCACGGCAACTGGGGGGCCGCACAGCCGGTGGTGTACCGCTGGGCGTACGCGTACAGCGTGCCTGGGATTGAGCGGGACTTCGTGCCACAGAACCTGGCGCCGGAAGGCGAGGGCGAGGGTGAATAAATGGGGACGCTGATGCAGCTGGACAGTAACGATGCCGGCACCCGATCCGGGCGGGCAGTAACGACCCCCGGCAAGGTCGGCCTGTGGCTGTTCATGGCGGTGGTGACGGTGCTGTTCACCTTGCTGCTGTTCGCCTACCTGATGCGGATGCAGTTCGCCGACTGGCGCGTGCTGCCGCTGCCGTGGCAGCTGTGGTTGAGCACGAGCCTGCTGGCCGCCAGCAGTGCCGCGCTGCTCGGTGCGCGCCTCGGTGTGCGACGCGGGCGACGGCGCGAGGTGAACACCGGTGTGCTGGCGGGCGGCGTCTTCGCCGTCGCCTTCGTCGCCAGCCAACTGTGGGCGTGGCAGCAACTCTCCGCATCGCATTATGTGGTCGCCAGCAACCCGGCCAACAGCTTCTTCTACCTGCTCACCGGCCTGCATGGCCTGCACGTGCTGGGCGGCCTGGTCGCCCTGGGGCTGACCGCCTACCAGCTGCGGGACGGCAGCGGGCAAGCGGGGGTGTACGTGCAACTGTGCGCGCGCTACTGGCACTTCCTGCTCGCGGTGTGGCTGGTGTTGTTCGGCGTGATGGGGACGTTGACGCCGGCGCTGGCGCGGTCGATCTGCGGCAGCCTCTAAGCTTGGCCGAATCGCCATGCGCTATGGCCAAGAGCCTGTTCAGAGTCTGTCGCGAGCGGTCCTCAGCGAGGTGAGAGCAGCGCAGAAACCGGAGTGGACGTGGTGTCCATGAGGATTTCCGATCGCTGAGCGAATCACTGCGTGCGTATCTGCGATACGCCCAGCGATAGATTCGCACGCCGAGCGCATGAGCCCCGATCAGGGCCGCGCAGTAAGATTATGAACAGGCTCTAAGGGGGTATGACAAACGGCACCGCTGCGGTGCCCGCGCCCGTGAAGAGGTGAACGGACATGGAGCAACACTCACAGCCCCCGTCGCAAGACGCACCCGTCTTGCCCGCCGGCTGGCAGGGCTTCGTCGCCGACTGGTCGTCGGACCGTCAGGCGTTCAAGGTGTCCTGGGGCAAGGCGATGATGTGGATCTTCCTCGTCAGCGACACCTTCGTGTTCAGCTGCTTTCTGATCGGCTACATGACGGTGCGTATCTCCACCACCGTGCCGTGGCCCAATCCGAGCGAGGTGTTCGCGCTGACGATAGGCGGGGTGCAAGTTCCGCTGATCCTGATCGCGATCATGACCTTCATCCTGATCAGCAGCAGCGGCACCATGGCGATGGCGGTCCACTTCGCCTATCTGCGCGACCGTGCCAAGGCCGCCGCGCTGATGCTCGCCACCGCCGCGTTCGGCGCGACCTTCGTCGGCCTGCAGGCGTTCGAGTGGACGCATCTGATCGTCAGCGAAGGTGTGCGGCCGTGGGGCAGCCCGCTGGGCGCGGCGCAGTTCGGCTCGAGCTTCTTCATGATCACCGGCTTTCACGGCCTGCACGTGACCGCCGGCGTGATCTACTTGTTGACCGTCGCATGGCGGCTGTTCAGGGGGCGTTACGAGAAGAGCGGCAACTACCAGATCGTCGAAATCGCCGGACTGTACTGGCACTTCGTCGACCTGGTCTGGGTGTTCATCTTCGCGTTGTTCTACCTGTGGTAAGGAGGCGATATGTCTGTGGAACAAGCCCATGCGGGCGGTCACGCCACCGGGCAACAACACCCGATCAGCCTCTACCTGAAGGTGTGGGGGCTGCTGTTCGTGCTCAGCACCCTGTCGTATCTGGTCGACTACTTCCACATCCAGGGCTATCTGCGCTGGTTTCTGATCATCGCGTTCATGCTGCTGAAAGCGGGGCTGATCGTCAGCGTGTTCATGCATATGCGCTGGGAGCGCCTGGCGCTGATGATTGCCATCCTGCTGCCGCCGCTGTGCCTGATGGTGCTGGTCGGCCTGATGCAGGCGGAGGCGCACTACACCTATTCGACGCGCGGGCAGTTCTTCGGCAGCGGGCCGCCAGCGGTGGCGCAGGGGGCGAAGGCGCAGAGAGGCGGGCAATAAAGAAACCCGCCGGGTGGCGGGTTTCTCGTTGTGGTTTGAGTAGCACGCTACGCGACGGATTACCTACATGAGTACCCCTCCTCCGACGCGGACCTACCCTGTTTGCCGATCCGACGTTCTTGCCTGCCATGATGGCCTGCTCCTTTCGTAGTGCAGGCTTTGAGCGAGCCGCCTGGCGCCGGCTACCGAGGCAGGTCCGGCATCGCCTTGGCGAGTGAGGCGTGACGTGGTTACTTGTATGTATACGTGCTCTCTTTTGTCATGATGCCTTGTGTGGCAAGCTCTCCAGCAGGTTGGTGCCACTGATAGTGGCTACTGACGTATTTTTTTTTTGCGTCTTTTAGGACGTCTATTACTAGTTAGGCATTCATAGGCGAGGTGCTTTTGGCAATGAAAGATAACACTCCACTCGCAGTTGCCTACTACATGAATGGCATGAATTTTCGCATGAGTGCGGAGAAGTTAATGGAAGGCCTCGAACTTGATGCTGCAGGTCGTCCAACCAAATTGATGGCCGTGCCGTTGTACTTTCTCGCAAGCCATGCGGCTGAACTTTTCCTTAAGGCGGCGCTACTTAAGCGTGACTTTGCTGAATCGGATTTGAAAAAGTATGACTATCGACACAACTTGGCTGCGTTGCTGCAGGAGATACAAAGCAAAGGCGTGCCAGTGACTAGTGACACAGCATCCGTCGTACAAGGACTGTCAGAGCAGCACAAGGCTCATCAGCTCAGATACACGGTTTTGGTTGACGACGGTACAAAAACGTACTGGCCTCCGCTCCCTCTCATTTTTACAGCTTTGGACGAATTGTTATTACTGACACGTATCTCAACTCATGGCGTTTGAGGGGCCTAACAGGTCGTTGAAGGCGCGCCCTCCGGGCACTGGGACCTGCTGAAGCAGGCCCCTTAACTCGGGCGTTAGGCGTTAAAACCAAAGAGGTTCGGCCAACCTTAGCGTTTTGGCTGTTTCAGCAGGTTGGCCGAAGGTGTCAGTTGCTTGCTTTGGTGCTCTTCGTCGGTGCCATCCGTTTGCCCCACCGGGTAAGTGGGCCAGGCGTTGAGCAGTTTGCTCCGGTGGGGCAAGCCGGCGGGGTTTCAGGGTTCAGACGGTGTCAGGCTGTTTGGCGTAAAAGCGCGGTTTCAGGTTTTGTTAGGCATCAGGTCGTAGGAGTGGTTTGTGCCTAACTGTTCGTTCAAACGGGACCGCCAAAAGCTGGCGCTTTTGTCGGCCCCTTAACTCAGGCGTTAGAGCGCACATGAGGGCTATCGGTAGCCCAGCATCGACCACCACCAAGAACCGCTAGATCTCCGCATAACAGGCTGGCTGACATGAAGGCATTCGTCGTTGAGAAATATGGCAAGAGCGGCCTCCGCGCCACCCACATGCCCGAGCCCAACGTCGGCCCCCGTGACGTCCTAATCCACGTTAGCGCAGCCAGCATCAACCCGCTGGACAAGATGGTACGCAACGGCGAGTTCAAGCTGCTCCTGAAGTACAAGACGCCGTTCGTTCTCGGACACGATCTCGCAGGCATCGTGACGCGTGTCGGTGCCGAAGTACGCGACTACAAGGTCGGCGACGAGGTCTATGCTCGCCCCCGCGACCTGCGCATCGGGGCTTTCGCGGAATACATCGCGGTCGATCATGCCGACATCGCTCTCAAGCCCAAATCACTCACGATGGAAGAATCTGCGGCGATCCCGCTGGTGGCGCTTGCCGCGTGGCAAGCACTGGTCGAGCTAGCGCAGATCAAATCGGGGCAGAAGGTACTCGTTCACGCTGGCGCTGGCGGACTGGGCTCGACAGTCATCCAGCTCGCCAAGCACTTGGGCGCATACGTCGCCACAACTGCGAACGGCAAAGATGCGGAGAAGGTGCGCGGCCTCGGCGCGGACGAAGTCATCGACTACACGAGGGCAGACTTCGCCGAGGTGCTCTCCGGCTACGACGTCGTGCTCGACTCCCTTGGTGGCGACAACCTCGCCAAGTCGCTGACTGTGCTCAAACCTGGCGGGCTGGCGATCAGCGTGGTCGGCCCGCCGGACGCTGCGTTCGCCGAGCAGGTCGGCCGACCGCTACTGAAGCCCGTGATGGCATTGCTAAGTCGCAAGGTCCGCGCGCAGGCTAATAAGCTAGGGGTGCGCTACTCATTCTTCTTCATGCGGGCCAATGGCGAGCAACTGAAGACGCTGGCCGCTCTCTATGATGCGGGTGCGCTGCGACCGGTGCTCGATCGCACGTTCCCGTTCGACGAGACGCTCGAGGCGATGGCATATGTGGAACAGGGGCGCGCGAAGGGCAAGATCGTCGTCGCCATGCCGCTCCCCAGCACATGACGACAAAAAGCTCATCTTGAACTTACAGGCTTGTGCGCTCTAACAATTCATTCAAGCCGACGCCGCTTCGCGGCGCGGCTTAATTCAGGCGTTGGGCATACAACAAGTTGGAGAATGAACCGTGGCGCTAAAACAAAAGAGAAGTGAGCCGAAGGCAGGTGCGGAGGCGAAGCGCGCGACCGAGGCGGCCTCTCATCTCATCGACGAGCGGATCCGGTCTCTGGGTGGCTGGCGCGCCGAGACCCTGGCGGAGGTTCGCCGCATCATCCACGAGGTGGATCCGGACATCGTGGAGGAGTGCAAATGGATCAAGCCCAGCAACCCATTGGGGGTGCCCGTATGGTCCCTCGCTGGGATCATCTGCACCGGAGAAGCCTACAAACAGGTGGTCAAGCTGACCTTCGCCCGGGGTGCCTCCTTGGCGGACCCTCGGGGAGTCTTCAACTCCAGCCTCGATGGGAACACGCGCCGCGCCATCGACATCCGTGAGGGAGAGGTGCTCGATGCTGAGGCGTTCAAGGCCTTGATCCAGGCCGCGGTCGCGGAGAATCAACGGTCCAGCGCCTGGAAGTCACAGGGCCGTGGCCGGACGTGAGCCGGGAGTCACTCTGGAAGAAAGCGTGAGGTGCTGCCCAACCAGGCGCTCAAGCCGACCGTGCCCGCCTCCGGCGGTCCCGGCTAGGCATGCGGCCGCAGACAGTACAAAACGTACGGCAAGGCCGCGCAACAACGCCGGGAGGGGTTTGTTAACGGCTCTATCGGGGGCAGTCCAGGAGCACGAGCATGGGCCGGACAGGCAAACTCCTCGCACGTATCGCCGTCTCGATCATCGCGCTGTTGGCGGTGGCGCTGGCGGCGTCCGCCATTTTCATCGCCACGTTCGACTGGAACCGCGTGCGCCCCTGGGTCGCCGACAAGGTCACGCAGGCGATAGTCCGGCCGTTCACGATCAACGGTGACCTGACCGTCACCTGGCAGCGCCCGGGCGGCGAGACGGGCTGGCGCGCCTGGGTGCCCTGGCCGCGCCTTTCGGCCAACCGCATCGCCATCGGCAATCCGGACTGGGCGAAGCGCAAGGACTTCGCGACGCTGGACAGGATCGATTTCGAGGTCGAGGCGTTGCCGCTGACCGAGCGGCGGATCGTGATTCCGGTCATCACGCTGGTGAACCCGTCGCTCGATCTCGAACGGCTGCGCGACGGGCGCAACAACTGGACGTTCCAGCTGCCGGCGGGCAAGCCCAGCGCGTGGACGCTCGACCTGCACGACGTCGCGTTCGCGAAGGGCCAGATCGCCTACGCTGACGAAATCTTGCAGGCCGATCTGCAAGTGGCGGTCGACACGCTCGGCCAGCCGATTCCGTTCGGTGAGGTGGTCAAGCAGCAAGCGGCGCGGCTAGCGACACCTGCCTCCGGCGCTGTCGCCGCGCCGACGGCGCCGCCGTACGCGATCGGGCTGACGGTGAAGGGCAGCTACAAGGGCACGGTGCTGGACGGTGACGGCAAGTTCGGCGGCCTCCTGGCCCTGCAGGATGCGGCCCGGCCGTTTCCGATCCACGCCAATCTGCGCTACGGCGACACGCGCCTCGCGGCGGTCGGCACGCTGACCGACCCGACGCATCTGGCCGCGCTCGACCTACGGCTGTGGTTGTCCGGCGTCAGCATGGCGCACCTGTACCCGCTCACCGGGATTACCTTGCCCGAGACGCCGCCGTACGCGACCGACGGGCATTTGACCGGCCAGCTGCAACAGGCCGGCAGCGTCTTCCGCTACGAAAACTTCACAGGCCGGGTCGGCGGCAGTGACCTGAGTGGTTCGCTGCGTTATGAAGGAGGGCAGCCGCGCCCACGGCTCACCGGCGACGTCGTGTCGAAGCAGCTGCGCTTCATCGACCTCGCCCCCTTGATCGGCGCCGACACCAAGGCGAGCAAGCTCAAGCGCGGCGACGCGACGCCGCAGCCGGCCGGCAAGAAGCTGCCGGTCGAGCCGTTCCATACCGAGCGCTGGACGTCGATCGACGCGGACGTGCACTTCACCGGCCAGCGGATCATCCGCCCGGCAAGTCTGCCGATCCAGGATCTGCACACCCATCTGACCTTGAACGACGGGGTGATGACGCTCGATCCGCTGCGCTTCGGCGTCGCCGGCGGCACGCTGGATTCGAAGGTCAGGCTCGACGGCCGCGCCGCGCCGCTGAAAGGGCGGATGGACCTGACGGCGAGGCATGTGAAGCTTAAGCAGCTGTTCCCGACCCTCGCGGTGATGCAGAGCAGCTTCGGCGAGGTGCAGGGCGACGCGGTGCTGTCGGCGACCGGCAACTCGGTCGCGGCACTGCTGGGTTCGTCGAACGGCGAGGTGAAGCTGCTGATGAACGATGGCGCGATCAGCGGCACGCTACTCGAAGAGGCGGGGCTGAACGTCGCGAACATCGTGCTGTACAAGCTGTTCGGCGACAAGACGGTGAAGATCCACTGCGCGGCGGCGGATTTCGTCGCGACCCAGGGGCGGCTCGACTCGCGTCTGTTCGCGATCGACACCGAGGACGCGCTGATCACGGTGAACGGGCAGATCAACCTCGCGAATGAGAGGATGGACCTGACGGTGAAGCCGCAGGCGAAAGGCTTGCGCGTGCTGTCGCTGCGCTCGCCGCTGTACGTGAAGGGCACGTTCAGCAAGCCCGACGTCGGCGTCAACACCAACGTGTTGTTGCTGCGCGGTGGCGCGGCGCTGGGGCTGGTGCTGCTCGCGCCGCCGCTCGCCGCGTTGCTGCCGCTGACCGCGCTGAGCCCCGGCCAGGGCGCGCAGTGTCAGACGATGCTGGCGCAGATGCGCACCGCGCCACGGGTGCCCGCGACTCACCGGCCCCGGCGCCACCGATAACTGCTGTAGGACTCGGCTCAGCGGGCCAGACGGATGCCGCTGAACTGCCAGCGGGCGAATGGCGGGAAGAAATTGCGATAACTCGGGCGAATATGCTCGCAGGGTGTCGCGCACGAACCGCCGCGCAGCACCATCTGGTTGATCATGAACTTGCCGTTGTACTCGCCGACGGCGCCCTCGGCCGGCTTGTAGCCGGGGTAGGGCAGGTAGGCGCTCTGCGTCCATTCCCACACGTCGCCGAGCCAGCGCACCGGCTCGTCCGGCGTGGTCGGGGCCGGGTGATACGCGCCGCCGTCGGCGAAGCGGCCGCGCGCTGGCGTCGCCTCTTCGGCAAGGCTGGACTGCACCGCCCACTCCCATTCCTGTTCGGTGGGCAGGCGCGCGCCGGCCCAGCGTGCGTAGGCCTCCGCCTCGTAATAGCTGACATGGCAGACCGGCTCGTCGAGCCGCAGCGGCTGCTGCCCGTGCAGCGTGAACACCGTCCAGTGCCCGGCATCCGCGCGCTGCCAGTACAGCGGGGCGTCCCAGCCTTCCCGTTGGCAGGCATCCCAGCCGTCCGACAGCCACAGTTCGGGGCGGGCGTAGCCGCGGTCGGCCATGAAGGTCAGGTAGTCGCGATTGCTCATCGGGCGGGTGGCGAGCTCGAACGGCGCCAGCCACACCCGATGGCGGGGCGCCTCATTGTCGAAGGCAAAGCCCGCTCCGTCGTGGCCGATGTCCACCAGGCCGCCCGCGAACGGCAGGTAGCGCAGCGGCACCGGCGCCCCCTCCGCATCGAGACAAGGCGGACGGTAGGCCGGCCGCAAGGGATTGCGCCAGAAGTGATGCTTGAGGTCGGTCAGGATCAGTTCCTGGTGCTGCTGCTCGTGATGGATACCCAATTCGATCAGGTCCAGCAGCGCGGGCGCTTGCGGCGCTTCCGCCAACAGCGCCGTGATGCGCGCATCGACCGCCGTGCGGTAGGCCCTCACCTCGTCCAGCGAAGGCCGGGACAGCAGGCCGCGTTCGGGGCGCGGGTGGCGCTCGCCGACGCCGACATAATACGAGTTGAACAGCACCTTGAAGGCCGGATCGAACGGCGCGGACTGCGGTTCGAGCGGCGCGAGTACGAAGGTTTCGAAAAACCAGGTCACGTGGGCCAGATGCCACTTGATGGGGCTGGCGTCCGGCATCGACTGCAGCAGGCAGTCCTCGGCGCTGAGCCCTTCGGTCAAGGCCAGGCTCTGCCGGCGCGTGCGCGCGAAGGCGGTCGAGAGGGCGTGTTGGCGCGGCTCGGCCATCAGTCGCGCCCCGCGCCGGCGACGAACACGCCGAACCAGTCGCGCTCGTCGGTCCAGTAGTGCACTTCGCCGTAGCCGGCCTCGGCCAGCAGCGCGCGGAACCGCTCGGGCGTGTACTTGTACGAATACTCGGTGACGATGGTTTCGCCGGCTTCAAACCGCCGGGTGTGGCCGCCAATTCGCACGCTATGCGTGCTCAGCGCGGCAAGATGCATCTCGATCCGGCTTTCGGCCGGGTTGAAGAACGCCCGATGGCCAAACCGGCTCGGATCGAAGTTGGCATCCAGCAGCCGATTGGCGACCCGCAACACATTGCGGTTGAACGCGGCCGTGACCCCGAGCGCATCGTCGTAGGCGGCCTCCACCGTTGCCGCGTCTTTCACCAGATCGACCCCGACCAGTAAGCGGCCGTTACCGTCCAAATGCGAGCGGATCGACCGCAGTAGTGCCAGCGCTTCCGGTGGGGTGAAATTGCCGATCGATGAGCCGGGGTAGAAAAAAATCGGCGGTGCTTCCGGACAGTCGTTCAGCACTGGATGGATGTGAAACGGTCGGGTGAAGTCGGTGACCACGCCCAGACAGTCGATATCGGGAAACTGCTTTCCGGTGACCGCCAGCGTCGCCTGCAGCCAGTCCGCGGCGATGTCTACCCCGATATAGCGCCGCACATTGGCCGGCCCCAGCCATGACCGTGCCTTGGCGCCGTCCCCGCAGCCCAGATCGACCCATTGCCCACCGGGCGGTAGATGTGCCGCGATGGACTGGCGACATCGTTCGTAGATGAGCGTTTCCGTGCGGGTCGGGTAATACTCGGCCAAGGCGCAGATGGCGCTATACAGCGCGCAGCCTTGGGCGTCGTAAAAAAACTTCGAGGCGATGCTGGCGGGCCGGTCAAGCAGGCCGTCCCGCAGGCTGCCGATTTGGTCGGTGTGGTCGTCGATGGCATCGACAATGAGCCGCGGCTCGCGCAGGTCCGAGCGCGAGAACGCCTCATCATCCTGGCACCGCAAAACGGGTGTGTTCGGATTCATTTGGATAGCGTCCCCGGGAATTCGCCATCGTTTCACTTGCCTTGCACGGCAAGCCGTACCATCCACCTGCAGATAAAGAGATGTGACACCCCGAGCGTAGCAACCATGAACCCAAACCGCGTTCAGGGTCGAGCCGGGACGACGACGGGGGATGGATGGTCTGAAGTCTAGATGCCGCTATTTGCACTGTCGACCCGACGTGCGGGTGCGGGTCTCCATGCCGTTTCAGGCGGGTGCCGCGTCTGCGGGATGCTCGCTCATCGTTCAGGAAACGGTGTGTGGCCGGCACGCAGGGGCGGCCCCCGTGATGCAGGGATGCCTGCGGCGCGTGTTTTCAGGGCGCGAGAACACCTGGAAAACTGGCCTTCAGGGCGCCGTTGCTTATCGCCTCAGATCACTGGCCGGGAATGCCACTTCGACAGGTCTTCCGGGATGCCCAGCTCGTGCGGATTGCCGAACGATGGCCAGTTCGAATGGCCGCTGGCCAGCGCGTGGGCGGCTTGTTCGGGGGTCGGGTAACTGCCCAACGCCTCGCCCTCATGCATGATGTGGTAGCTGCCATCGAGCGGGACAATGGCGAAGGGGCCGTATTGGGTATCGTAAGTCCAGCATTTCATGGTCATGTCTCCTTAACGCCGCTAACAAAACGAAACATCGCCGAATTTCTGCGAAGCTAAAGCCATCCTGCCGTTGTTACCCTGCCTTGCCGTACTCCTTGTCCTGCTTGTGGAAGGGCAGGGCGGGGCGAGCAGGATCGCTACGCTGGGGGCTTGTTAGCGACTCTTAGTAGAATGGTAGTCGATGGCGGCTGGCGATCAGGTGGGCGGTCAAGGGAGTTAGGCTGCCGGGCACGGCGGCCAGCCTGGCCGAAGGGGTCAAGGGCAAGTGGTTGCTTCCTGCGCTAGCCGGACTGTCACCAGCCCGATCCCGGCCACGATCCCGTCTGGCGGGTGCGGCAGCGCTCTCCTTGGCCGAGGCGAACAACGCGCCGACCACCTTGCCATCGCGACGCACGACGACCACCGTCATGGCCCACTGACTTAGATGCTTCTCCGGCCGCCCGGACAGACCGACTGAAAGGGCGGCTCTCAATCAGCCTAAATCCCCTCCCGCCACGGGCACGACCAGGCCGGTGATGTACGATGCTTCCTCGGAGGCGAGGAACAGAATCGGCGCCACCTGCTCGGCTATCGTGCCATAGCGATGCATCAGGCTGGAGGCGATAGTCTGGTCAACCACGCCCTGATACCACTGTTTCTGTTGCTCCGAAGCTTGCTCCGTATTGCGCGGGATGCGCCTGGTGGGCGCCTCGGTACCACCCGGCGCCACCGCATTGATGCGAATGCCATGATCGGCATGCTCGAAGGCCAGCGACGCGGTCAAGGCGTTGACCCCGCCCTTGGCGGCCGAGTACGGCACGCGATGCACGCCACGTGTGGCGACCGACGACACGTTGACGATCGCGCCGCGTCCGGCTTCGATCATCGCCGGCAGCACCGCGCGGCAGCACCACAAGGTCGGAAACAGCGAGCGGCGGATTTCCGCCTCGATCTGCTCCTCGGCGTAGTGCTGGTAGGGTTGCGCCCAGATCGTCCCGCCGACATTGTTGATCAGCACATCGACCCGGCCGAAACGGCGCACGGTCCGTTCGACCGCCGCCACGGCACCGGCGTACTGCTCGAGATCCGCCACGAAGGCCTCGGCGATGCCGCCCCCGGCACGGATCTCGGCCGCCACCTCCTCGACCAGGGCCGAGCGGTCGATCGCCACCACCACGCCGGCTTCCGCCGCGATCGCCATGGCCACGCCCCGGCCGATGCCCTGCGCGGCCCCGGTCACCAGCACCACCTTGCCTTCGAATCGTTGACGCGTATTCATGCCGGCACCGCCTCGCTGCTGGCCGCGAACTTTTCGTAATAGAAGTTCCTCGGCGTGATCCCCTGCGTTGCCAACCAGCCACGCACCGCGTCCACCATCGCCGGCGGGCCACAGACATAGATGTCCACCTCGCCGGCGTTGAGCTGTGCCGCATCGATGTGCTCGGTCACGTAGCCCTTGCGCGGATGAGCGCTCATGGCATCCGCCACGCAGCTGACGTAGTCGAAACCGGGCAGGCGCTCTCGCAGCGCATCGAACTGGTCGACGCCGACCAGGTCGGCGTCGTGCGTCACGCCGTAGGCGAGGAAGATCCGCTCTTCGGCACCCCGTTCGGCCAACGTTGCCAGCATCGACAGGAACGGCGCGAGCCCGGTGCCGCCGGCCAGCATCAGCACCGGCCGGTTCGGTTCGCGCAGGTAGAAGCTGCCGAACGGCCCGCTGAACGACATCGGCGCCCCCAAGGCGGCCTCGCGCAGATAGCCGCTCATCCGTCCACCGGGCACGTCGCGCACCAGGAAGCTCGCCTCGCTGGCGCCCGGGGGCGAGCTGAACGAGTACGCGCGCGTCAGCTCGCTGCCGGGGATCTGCAGGTTGACGTACTGGCCGGGCAGAAAGCCCAGGCCCTCGGGCCGGTCGAGCGCGATGGAGAAGGCCAAGGTGCTCGCCGAACGCTTGTCGAGCGCGGCGATCTTGCCGGTGAACGTCTCGACCGCGGTCTTGCACGCCGCCGACGAGGCCGGGATGCGCACCACGCAGTCGGACTGCGGCCGCATCTGGCACGCCAGCACATGGCCGGCGGCCGCTTCTTCGTCGGACAGCGCCTCGTCGATATAGCTGCCGGCGTCGTAGCTGCCCGACTCGCACCAGCCCTTGCAGGTGCCACAGGCGCCGTCGCGGCAGTCGAGCGGCACGTTGACCTGTTGACGATACGCGGCTTCGGCCAGCGTCTCGCCGTCATGGCAGTCGATGAAACGGGTGATGCCGTCCTCGAACTGCAGCGCGATGGAATGACTCATGGATAGACCTCCTGCCTGCCATCCTCCGGGCGCGGGCGCTCAGAGATGGTAGATATCGATGACCTGATGGATGTAATCGTTCTTCAGCACCACGTACTTGCGCTTGATGCGCGGCACCTCTCCCGCTACGTCGAGGACGTAGTGCGAGGTGCCGAAGTAGCTGTCGGTGCTCTTGTAGCGGTAGCTGAGCGTGTGCCAGTTGCAGCGCACCGTGCATCGCTCGCCGTCCTGCTCGAGGATCTCGACGTTGGCGATGTGGTGCGAGGTGCGCGGCTCCGGCGTGCTGGCGCTGGAGCGTTCGGTCTTGATCCGGAACACCCGGTCCTCGAGGCCGCTCCGGCTGCCGTAGTAGATCAGCGAGATCTCGCGCTGCGGGTCGGACGTGAGCCGGCCGTCGTCGTCCCACGCCGGCATCCAGAACTCCGCGTCAGGCGCGTAGCAAGCCAGCCAGTCGTCCCACTGCCTGTCGTCGAGCAGGCGCGCCTCGCGGTACAGAAAGGCCTGGGCGTCGGCCACGGTAAATGTCGTCATCGTTGACCTCACGCTTTCTGGTTGTCGAGTTCGCAGGCGCGGCGCATGGCGTCGAGCCAGTAGCGGTGCTGGATGGTGTAGAGGCCTTCGTCCTCGGTCTTGATGCCGCTGAGCTTCGGCTTAAGACCGATCTCGCGCGCGGCGTCGTCCGGGCCGTCGACCCAGTGCAGTGCGCCACGGCACATGTCGTTCCACGGCGCGGCGCCGGCCGCGTAGCCCTGCTGGCAGGCGCGAAACTCCTCCAGGTCGTCGGGGGTGGCCATGCCGCTGGCGTTGAAGAAGTCCTCGTACTGGCGGATGCGCTGCGCCCGCGCGGCGGCGTCTTCGTTCTTCGGCGCGATGCAGTAGATCGTCACTTCGGTCTGGTTCACCGAAATCGGCCGGCACACCCGGATCTGCGAGCTGAACTGGTCCATCAGGTAGGCGTTCGGATACAGGCACAGATTGCGCGAATGGCCGATCATCCAGTCGGCGCGCGCCTGGCCGAAGCGCTCGACCAGCTCGTCGCGGCGGCCGAAGCTCGGCCGGTCTTCCGGGTTGGCCCAACGGGTCCACAGCAGCATGTGGCCGTGCTCGAACGAGTAGAAACCGCCACCTTGCTTGGCCCACTTGCCCGCGTCCATCGCCCGCACCTCGTCGACGGTGTCGCCGTCCTTGCGCCGGCCGGTGGTCGCCGCATAGTTCCAGTGCACCGAGCTGACGTGATAGCCGTCGGCGCCGTTTTCCGCGTGCAGTTTCCAGTTGCCGTCGAACACGTAGCTCGACGCGCCGCGCAGCACTTCTAGCCCATCCGGCGACTGGTCGACGACCATGTCGATGATCTTGGCCGCTTCGCCGAGATACTCGGTCAACGGCGGCACGTCCGGGTTTAGGCTGCCGAACAGGAAGCCGCGGTAGTTCTCGAAGCGCGCGACACGAGTCAGGTCGTGGCAGCCGTCCTGGTTGAAGCTGTCCGGGTAGCCGGCGTCGTTGGGGTCTTTCACCTTCAGGAGCTTGCCGCTGTTGTTGAACGTCCAGCCGTGGAAGGTGCAGGTGAACGTCGACCGGTTGCCGCGCTTGTTCCGGCACAGCACCGCACCGCGGTGCGAGCAGGCGTTGATCAGCGCGTTGAGCTCGCCGTTGCGGTTGCGCGTGATCACGATCGGCTGGCGACCGATATGGGTCGAGAAATAATCGTTGTTGTCGGGAATCTGGCTCTCGTGCGCCAGATAGATCCAGTTGCCCTCGAACAGGTGCTTGAGCTCCAGCTCAAACAGCTCTGGGTCGGTGAAGGCGGCGCGGTTCAGGCGGTAGCGATGCTGTTCCTTGTCCTCGACCAGCATCTGCTCCAGCCGCTTCGCCACCGCAGTGGTCGGCATTGTCGTGTCCATGTCTGTCTCCTTTGCTATCGGCGTGGCCGGCGGTTCATGCCGTCGCGGCGCGCGGGCGCTGCACCTCGGAGGGCGGCACGCCGTCCTGCTCGGGATGGAGCACGAAGTCGAAGTCGATCGACGCGAACGGGGCGTCCACACCGTGCGACTGCAGTTGCGCCGGGTCGCTGACGCGCGTCACCGTCGGCACCAGACCGTCGCGGGTGGCGAAGGCGAAGTCATCCCACAGGAACGGGTCGCCTTCGATGTTGATCTGCGTGGTCAGCTTGCGGCAGCCGTCGGCCGAGACGAAGAAGTGGATGTGCGCCGGGCGCGTGCCGTGGCGGCCCAACTGGGTGAGCAGGCGATCAGTCGCCCCGCCCGGCGGCACGCTGTAGCCGACCGGCATGATGCTGCGGAAGCGGTAGCGCCCCTCGGCGTCGGTGCGGATGCTGCGGCGCAGGTTGAACGCGCTCTGGGTCGGGTCGAAGTAGGAATAGTTGCCGAGGCGGTTGGCGTGCCAGACCTCGACCAGCGCGCCGGCCACCGGCTGACCGTCGGCCGAACGCACCGTGCCCTGCATGAACAGCACTTCGCCGTCCTCGCTGCCGTCGTCGAGCCGGGCGCGACCCTCGCTCAGCGGTGCGCCGGCGACGTACAGCGGGCCTTCGATCGTGCGCGGCGTGCCGCCCTCGATGCCGGCGCGCGCCTCCGCCTCGTCCATGCGCAGGTCCAGGAAGTGCTCGAAGCCAAGGCCGGCGGCGAGCAGGCCGAACTCACCGCTGCGGCCGGCCTCGGCCAGGTAGTTGAGCGCCGTCCAGAACTCCTCCGGCTGCACGTCGAATTCCTCGATCGTGTAGAACAGATCCTGAACGATGCGGTTGACCAGCGCCTTGGTGCGCGGGTTGCCGGCCTTGATTTCGGTGCTTTCGATGCGCTTGAGCACAGCGTCGATTGTGTTCTTATCCATGGTCTCTCTCCTTTGTGGTGGGGCTACTACGCTACGAACGACTTAGAGTCGCTAGCAAAACTCAGCGAAGCGGTCCCGGCTAGGCGCGCTGCCGCAGACAGTACGAGTAGTACGGCAAGGCAGCGCAACAACGCCGGGAGGGTTTTGCTAGCGGCTCTCAGCGGTCGTCGTCGTGGATTGACGACGGATGACGACACAGGGTCGTGACTTCGATCTGCATGAACGGGAACAGCGGCAGCGTCGACAGCAATTCGTGCAGCTCGGCTGCGCTGTCCACGTCGAACACGCTGACGTTCGAGTAGCGGCCGGCGACGCGCCACAGGTGGCGCCATTTGCCGCTGCGCTGCAGTTCCTGCGCGCGCTCGCGTTCGACCCGCTTGAGCGCGTCGGCCTCGTCGGCCGGCAGGCCGAATGGCAGGCGTACATCCATTTCCACTTTGAACAACATCGGATACCTCGCTTTCAGGACTACAGGACGGAAACCACCGGGCCGCGCGCGCTGTCGCGCCGCAGGCGGGCGAGGCGCTCCTCGTCGAGCTCGACGCCGAGTCCCGGCCGGTTGGGAAGCTGCAATGCAAAGTCGCGGTACTCGAGCGGCTCGCGCAGCAGTTCTTCGGTCAGCAGCAGCGGGCCGAACAGCTCGGTGCCCCAGGCCAGCTGGTGGAAGGTGCTGAACAGCTGGGCCGACGCCATCGTGCCGACCCCGCCCTCGAGCATGGTGCCGCCGTAGAGGTCGACGTTGGCGGCCCGGGCGATCGCCGCGACCTGTGCCGCGCCGCTCAGGCCGCCCGACTGGGCGATCTTGACCGCGAACACGTCGGCCGAACGGCTGCGCGCCAGCGCGAATGCGTCGTGCGGCCCGTGCAGCGCCTCGTCGGCCATCACCGGCACACGGCCCTGCTGGGTCAGCCGGCGCAGGCCGGCGCTGTTGGCCGCGGCGATCGGCTGCTCGACGAGGTCAACCCCGGCATCGGCGAGCATCGCGATGCCGGTGATCGCCTCGCTCTCCGACCAGGCCTGGTTCACGTCCACGCGCACGCTGGCCAGATCGCCCAAGGCACGCTTGATCGCGGCCACATGCGCGACGTCGTCCTGCAGCGTGCGCAGGCCGATCTTGAGTTTGAAGATGCGATGCCGGCGCAGCTCGAGCAGGTGCTCGGCCTCGGCGATGTCGCGGGCCGTGTCGCCGCTGGCCAAGGTCCAGGCCACCGGCAACTCGTCCCGCAGGCGCCCGCCGAACAGCTCGCTCAGCGGCACGCCGAGCCGCTTGGCCTGCGCGTCGAACAAGGCCGTCTCGACCGCGCACTTGGCAAAGCGGTTGCCCTGCACGCTGCCGTTTACCCGCGCCATCAGCGGCGCCACTCGGGTCGCGTCCCGGCCGAGCAGCAGCGGGGCGATGTAGGTGTCGATATTGACCTTGATGCTTTCCGGGCTTTCCTCGCCGTAGCTCAGGCCGCCGATGGTCGTGCCCTCGCCGAGGCCGACGATGTCGTCGGATGCGCGGATGCGGACCAGCACCAGGGTCTGATGATTCATCGTGGCGACCGACAGGCGATGCGGGCGGATCGTCGGCACGTCGACCAGGATGGTCTCGACCGCGACGATCGTGATAGGCGAAGGCGTCATGCTTTTCTCTCGATGTCCGTGTCTGTTTACAAGGGCCATCATAGGAAGCGCGCTTGCCCCCCGTCCAAGACGGTTTTAGACTGGTTCGATACCTATGAGGTATCAAATGGAACTACGTCACTTGCGCTACTTCGTCGCGGTCGCCGACGAACAGAATTTCACACGCGCCGCCGAGCGACTACATATCTCGCAACCGCCGCTGAGTCGTCAGATCCAGCAGATCGAGGAAGAGCTCGGGCTGCTGCTCTTCGAGCGTGGCTCGCGTCCCTTGCGGCTGACCGAGGCAGGGCGCTTCTTCTATCAGCACGCCTCGCGTCTGTTGGAACAGGCCGGAGAGCTGACCAGGATGACCCGGCGCATCGCGCAGTTGGAGCGCCGGCTGGTAATAGGCTTTGTTCCATCAACGCTTTACGGCGCCTTGCCTCAGGTCATTCGGCGGTTTCGCGCAGCGAATACCAACACCGAGCTATCGCTGATCGAGATGTCGACGGTCGATCAATTGGAGGCGCTGAAGAGTGGCCGGATCGATGTCGGCTTCGGCCGCATCCGGCTCGAGGATCCGCAGGTCAAACGCGAGGTGCTGCGCGAGGAAAACCTGGTCGTGGCGCTGCCGCTCGGTCATCCGCTGCTCGACGCAGACGCAGGCCTGAAGCTATCGGATCTCGCCAGTGAAACGGTGCTGATCTACCCGAGCACGCCGCGGCCGAGCTATGCAGACCAGGTATTGTCGGTGTTCAAGGACAAGGCGCTGGAGCCGGCGGCTATCGAGGAAGTGTCCGAACTGCAGACCGCTCTCGGCCTGGTCGCCGCCGGCGTCGGGCTGTGCCTGGTGCCCGCCAGCGTGCAGAGGCTGCGCCGCGACGACGTGGTGTACCGTCCGCTCGACGAGAAGAACGTTGTCACGCCCATCATCATGAGCACCCGCATTCATGACGAAATGGCCGAGATCGCCTTACTCCGATCCTTGATCTCGGAGATATACGACGACATGCCCAAAGCAGCTGAGCATGAATCCCCCTGATTCGACCGGATGCGTTCCAGGGCAGATTGAGGGGTGAGCAGCGTCTGATTCGGAGCGGAACCAATGATGTCCGGGGGGCCGGGGGCCAGTGACGGCTAGATGGTACGTCTTGGCGGGGTAAAGCCTGTAGGGGCTATCTGGGGTGGGGCGCTGAGCATAGACAAAAGGACTCGATCATTAGAGTCCTTTTGTTTGAACAGGGTGTCTTTCAACTATCGCGCCCTGCGCCGCATGAGGTGCCGGCAGGCAGGCAGGCCGGGCAGCCTGAAATGCAATGAGCAGCAACGGAACGTAAAGATGAGTCCCCGCTCAAGAGGGACTATTAAGCGTCGCTAGCTGGTCTGTTTCGGCTTCGTCTAAAACAGCATCGTCGGTGTCGGGCTCGATCTGGGGGGCGCGGCTGCTTTGATGGTGCACAAGGGTCGGGCGTGGCGGGAGGTCGAAGGCAATCTTCGGCGACATCAGGTCCGAAGCGATTCTTTGCTCGTTGTCGCAGATGGTTTGATCCGCATGCAGCTCAATCAAGGCGTCTACCGCATGAGGCTGCCCATACTTGTAGGCCAGGTGCAGTGGGGTTTGGCCATCGCTATTTCTGAGGTTGATGTCGTCCCCATATTTCACGTACAGCTTGATGAGATCGACCTTACCTGCCGCAGCAGCCTGATGTAGCTGTCCACTCACATTTCTAGGCATTGAAATCATGGCAATCCCTCGGATCGGCTTACGATCAGTCGGCAGCCACACGGCGCATGGCTAATAGACACGATACTCCCAATCCACGGCAAGGTCTCATCAATCGCTATCTCTCGCAAGACAAGCACGCCCCCCTGTGCCTGTGGAGCTTGTCCTGCATGCTGCCGACCACGTTCCCGGGTGTCCCGCCCTTTACTATCGCGAGGGACTGACCAGGACCGGTTTGACTCGGTATAGGTCGGGGAACAAGCGCTTGAGGCTCTCGACCTTTGGAATGTCGTTGATCGCGATGTAGGGATTCTCGGGGTGCAGGGCCAGGAAGTCCTGGTGGTAAGCCTCGGCCGGGTAGAAGGCCTTCAGCGCATCCGTCCTGGTCACGATCGGTGACTTGAACACGCCAGACTTGGTCAACTGGGCGATATAGCTTTGCGCTACCCGCCGCTGCATGTCGTTGGCCGGAAAGATGGCCGAGCGGTACTGCGTGCCGGTGTCCGGCCCTTGGCGGTTCAGTTCGGTGGGGTTGTGCACGACCGAAAAGTAAATCTGCAGCAGTCGGCCATAGCTGACTTGGCGGGGATCGTAGGTGATCTCCACGGATTCCGCATGGCCGGTATTACCCTCGCTCACGGTCTCGTATTGCGCCGTGGCACGGGTGCCGCCGGAATAGCCGGACACGGCCCGGGTGACGCCACGCACGTGCTGGTACACCCCCTGCACGCCCCAGAAGCATCCTCCAGCCAGCACGGCGACCTCCGAGTGGGGCGCAGAGATCGGCTCGTCCACGGTCGGAGGCGGGATCACGACGGCCGGCTCGGCGGCCAGTGTGAAGCGCTGCCAGCTGAGAAGGGCGACGATCGCCAGGCCGATGAGGCCCCAGGCCGCGGGCTTGGCTTGGCCATTCCGCTTCGTTAGCGCTTTAGTCGGCAAGTTCATGATGTCAATTCCTGTGTCTGGATGAATCGTCGTGCATGACGATCCGAACGGAAGTGCGTGCCATCGGGTCAGCGGACGGTTACACCGACGTGGCCTTGAAGGTCATCGCCAGGCCATTCATGCAGTAGCGCAGCCCGGTCGGCTTCGGTCCGTCGTCGAAGACATGTCCCAAGTGCCCGCCGCAGCGGCGGCAGTGAACCTCGGTCCGGGTCATGCCCAGCGTGGTATCGGTCCGGGTCTTGACGGCATTGTCGAGGGGCTGCCAGAAACTCGGCCAGCCGGTACCGCTGTCGAACTTGGTCTTGGAGGAAAACAGGTTGAGCTGGCAGCCCGCGCAGGCGAACAGCCCGGCGCGGTGTTCAGCGTTGAGTGGGCTGCTGTAGGGCCGCTCCGTCCCTTCATGGCGCAACACCGCGTACTGCTCGGCGGACAGCAATTTGCGCCACTGCGCATCGGTATGGGTGACTTCGAAATGCTCCGTATCGCTGGCTGCGGACGATGAGGCCGCAAAGGCGCGCATGCCGATCAGGCCGCCAAGCAGGCCGGTCAGGCCACCCAGTCCACCCAGGCGCAGAAAGTGTCGTCGTGTGAGTCCCATGTTTCTTTCCTCGATCAAGGCGTGCCGCGTAAACGCGTGACGTCACCCGGTGATGGCCTTCGTTGAGAAATTCGGTCGCGATAAGGCGTCTGCGGTGTAAGTCACGCCTCAGTTCGGTAACTGGGTGTTGCTTGTGCAGTGGCTATCGTGACGCTTATAGCTTAGTCGGACGGGCGTCGGATTTATTACACCGACAGGGGGCGTGACTTGATGCGGCCGAATCCGGAGCCCCGCTGGGCTATGGGGTGACCGCGCAGTCTGTTCGTCGGCAGGGAGGTTCATCTCGCGGGAAGATAAAATGGCCGAAGCAATCGCTTCGGCCACTCGGCATGCTGCATTGACCGCAGGCTTATTGACCCATCGCCCCGGCCGGTTTTTTCTGCATGCCCATCCCATCGCTGCTTTTCTTCTTCATTTTTTTGTGCTTCATCGGCTTTTTGCTCATGCCGCCTGATGACATCGAGTCTTTCGACATGGTGCTTTGGGCCATCGAACCGCTATCGGCCGCGAAAGCCGACAGCCCGGTCAGCATCGTACATACGCTCAGAGCCGCTACCATCAAACGTTTCATATGAACTCCTTGTTTCCGTGATGTGAAACCGGGCAAACCCGGTGCGCTTCCGCGTTGTCCCACAAACGTCGGCCGAAACAGCCGGGTCGTCAGGATCCGCCGAACCAGTTGTACCCCTGATCATCCCAGTAGCCGCCGGGGTAGGTGTTGGTGACGAAGATTTCCATGATGTGCTTCGGGTTCTTGTAGCCGAGTTTGGTCGGCATCCGTAGCTTCATCGGGAAACCGTATTCGGGTGGCAGCGTCTTGCCGTCGTACTGGAAGGCCAGTAGCGTCTGGGCATGCAGTGCGGTCGCCATGTCGATGCTTTCGTAGTAGTCATCCGCGCACTTGAAGCCGACATATTTCGCGGTGGTATCCGCACCAATCCGCTGCAGGAAGTCCCGGAACGGCGTGCCGCCCCACCGGCCGATCGCACTCCAGCCCTCGACACAGATATGCCGGGTGATCTGCTCGGCGTGCGGCAGCGCGTACAACTCCGGCAGGGTCCAGGAGCGCTTGCCGGTGACGAGTCCACTGACCTTCAGTTCGAAGTCCGATCCATCCACTTCGGGTACTTCATCGATGCCGTAGTAGGCATTGAATGGAAACGGCCGGGTGATTTGTGATTCGCTGTAGGTCGGTGCTAGCCGGTTTGGGTCGAACAGCCAGCCCTGGACCTTGTCGTTCAGTCGTGACACGCGCATCAGGAAGGACTCGACCGACTTGTCGTCGGATAAGCTGCAACCGGTCAGCAGCGACAAGCCACCCAGCGTGACGGCTCCCTTGAGGAACAAGCGCCGGGTTGGAAGCGCCAGTTCCCGCTCGGCATCCTTCAAAATCAGCGGCCGATCAAGTTCTGGATTGATCAGAAAGCTGGTTTTCTTTTTGATGGGCATGGTCGTCTCCTTAGCGTCCCCGGATCATCGTCATCAGGGAGCGCGGCACTAATGCCACCATCACGATGTGCACCACGAAAAACCCCACCAACACGGCCATGGCAAAGAAATGCACGATACGAGCGTTGTCGTAGCCACCCATCAGGTCGCGCAACAGCGGGAATTGCACCGACTTCCAAATGGCCAGGCCCGACAGCACCAGCAGGATCAGATCAAGCATCACCACCAGATACGCGAGTTTCTGAACCGCGTTGTAGTGGCGCAGATCATCGTGGTGCAGCTTGCCGGTCAATGCCAGCCGCAGGTCGTGAAACACGGCCGAAGGGGACAGCGGAAAGAATTTACGAAATAGTCGCCCACTGCCGAGATTCAAAGCCAGATAGATCACGCCATTGAAGAACAGTAGCCACATCGCGGCAAAGTGCCATTGCAGCGCTCCGGCGAGCCAGCCCCCCAGAGTGATAGCCGGTGGAATGACAAAGCTTTTGAAAATGGGCGAGGCGTCATAGATGCGCCATCCCGATAACACCATCAGGATGGCGGCCAGCGCATTCAGCCAATGGCAGATGCGCACCCAGGCCGGATGGATGGGACCCGCTTGCGGTGCTCGGGGAGCGTTGATCGATGAGTGGCCCATGGTGTGACCCTGTTATGAAGAAACCGGCCCGGTGCAGGACGCTGGGGCTCTCGCACACTCAGCGTTCCGTGTCTTGCATTGATCAGTTAGGGCCTGTCCTGATGGCTCTACATATAAGTATTCTGTAATAGGCATAGCATCTCATGGGCGGATTCGGGCGTTTTTCAGCAGTCCAAACCAAGCCGTGCCTTGGCGGCTTCTGTGCGAAAAGCGGTGGCTCAACCGGTACTGCCCGCCTGTTTGATGCTACCCAGCCTTGGGAACACCCCGGGTGTCCCTCAAGGCTGGAACTTGGTTGCGAAGAGGCTTATTGAGCCTGCTGGCCATTAGCGGCGTTGCCGGTTTGCGGGGCGCTCATCTGATGGCTCGGCATTCTCTGGTTAGCTTGCATCTGGGCATGGCGGCCATACAGGCTCACGCGCTCTTCGCCGTGGTCTGCGAAAGCGACTCCCGTCGCGAGCGTCATCAGCGAAGCCACAATCAAGGTCAGGGTTTTCATGGCGCAGTTCCTTTTCGGGTCGGCTAGCTTGGCCACATGCCAAGTTTTGCTCATCCATTAGTCGCGCCGGTTACCACGGGCTTACATGGCTCTGCGAAATGTTTACCCAAGCCGCCGAGCGGCGGGCGGGTCATTTTGCGGAGTCGATGGCGGCTTGGTGTCTGAACGCTATTCAAAGCACCAGCATTCGAATCGGGAATAGTCAGATGGCTACTTGGCAGGCATGGCGAATGCTCTTGGCAAACTGGCTTGATCTGCTTCGGAACTACCCAGAACGCAAAGAAGCCCGGGCAACCCGGGCTTCTTGCTGTGCACTAGAAACTGTTTGCAAAAATTTTCACTAACTCTGCAAACCTACATGTAGGTTTGCAGAGTTAGTGAAAAACGTTCACCTTGATTTTTAAGAGTTTTTTCACCTTCTTGTACATGCGCGCAATCCACCAATATGCAGAGTTCGTGAAGAAATCCTACGAAATTTGCATCATTCGTGCAAAAGTTGTTGCTATTTCATAGAAATCACCGACTTATGGTCGGTCTGCTGAATTTGCTGTGAGGCAGATGCCTACGCCTGAAATGGTGTTATTCATGACGTCCACAGTGCGAAAACACGGTCTAACGGCTTAAGTGAACGGCATGAGGGGCGGGGGATTTTCTGGGCAGCAAGATAGCTCATAGAGGAGGGCCGGCAGGGGTGCGTCCACGCCATCTCCAAACTCCCACGAGTTCGTGAAGAGCCTCAAGAAAGCCGGAGGTGGCCTGTTTGTGCACTATCCAGTTTAGCTTGGGGAGACGGTGCCCCCTTGGCGATGCTCAAATCAACCGTACTAGCCCCAAGACCACAAGTACGGCGCCCGAAATAAAGGGAAGACGGTGTTTTGTCCGATCGGTCACCAGCAGTATGGCCCCATAGTAGCCTGCGGAAAAAAGCCCCATCTTGGGTTGCCCCCATGATCAAGGGCGTAGTAGCAGGTAGAAGTCCGCCCAGGCTTGCGGCCGAGACGGCGACGACATTGTCGATGCTGAGTACCAAACCCAGTAGCACCGCTTCCCATGGACCGATGTCCTTGGATCTGTCCAGATCGGCCCCAACCGGTTTGGCATGATGACGATCACCAGACGACTGATCGAAATCGCCAGGTTGCGTGTGCCGACCGCACCGTTTTTCAGGCTGGGGTCTCTCTTCCGCAAGATGTTCCACTAATAACCTGAACATGCCCAGCACGACGAACAAAGCCGCGCCGATGCCGGTTGCCACGTGGGCGGGAATGAACCTGACTGCCAGTCGGGTGCCCGCGATTCCAACTGCCGTGTCGATGACCGTCACGAGCCCGCTGATGGCAAGCGAGGTCAGCGATATCCTGATCCCTTTCACGCCATAGACGGCGCCCGCGGCAAGTGCGTCCAAGCTTACGGCGGCACTCAGCACAAAGACATAGAGAAATTGCATGATCGCGCCGCTCCATTCATATTGTTGGCTCCGCACCGTCGCTTGCGCACCGCCAGGTTCTTTATCAGAACGCCAATTGGGAGATGCCGTGGATCATCAGCCCGGCCAGCCCGCCGATCACGGTGCCATTGATCCGGATGTACTGGAGGTCGTCGCCGACCTCGTGCTCGATCTTCGACGCCATGGTGTCTGGATCCCATTCCCGCACGGTGGTGGCGATCAGCTTCGAAACCTCGTGCCGGCGCGAGTTCACCACCTCAAGGAGAATCTCCAGGATCCAGCCGTTTAACCGGACCCGCAAGCCGCGATCGTTCAGCAAGCCACTGGCCAGCATCGCCAGCCCCTTGCGCAGCCGGCCACGCAAGAACGAGGCGGGTTTGGCCATGTCTTCATGGATAGCCTGCCTGATCTCCGGCCACAACCCGTCCAGGTACTCGCGCAAGGCGGGATGCTGTAACAGCTGCTCCTTGAGGTCTCCCGCTTTTTCCCGGTACTCCGGCGACGTCTTGAGCTCCTGGATGAAGTCCCGGACGGTCTGGTCGAAGCGCAGCCGCCATGGGTGCTGAGCATCCCCGGCGAGTTCTGTGAGGGCGTCCTCGGCCGCCACCATGATCTGGGTCGCCACCCGGTCGTCCACTGCCAATTGCCGCCATAGCCATGCCGTATTGGTCCTCACCTTGTCGCGGATCAGGGGTTCGCTCTCTTTGAGCAGCGCGGCGGCCTGCCGCAGCATTTCGTCGATGAGCTGTTGATGGCGATTTTCGGCGGTGAGCATGCCCAGCACTTCCGCCGCCAGGGGGGCTACCTCGAATCGGCGGATGTGCTCACCGACGTTTTTCAAGATAAATCGCCTGAACTGTTCATCCTTCACCGTATCCAGCACCACCGGCAGCATCTCGGTCATATATTCGACAATCATGATGCGGTTGCGTGGCTGCTCCAGCCACTCGGCCAGGAGAGCGGCAAAGTCGGTTTCCGCCAGCTTCGCTTTCAATGCTGGGGGCGAAAGGAAGTTGCGCTCTACGAAGCCGCCCAGGGCCGCACCGATACGATCCTTGTTGCGCGGCACTACCGCAGTGTGGGGAATGGGAAGGCCCAGTGGTCGCCGGAACAAGGCAGTGACCGCAAACCAGTCCGCCAAGGCACCCACCATTGCCGCTTCGGCAAACGCGCGTAGGTAGCCCCAAAACGGATTGACGGATTCGTAGTGTCGGGCCGGAACGTACAGAACGATGACGCCGAGCAGGAGGGCCGTGGCGACGTGCCGCACGGTGGGGAAGGGGGGGCGTAAAGATGAGGGCTTCATTTTCACAGTGTATTCCCCCGATTGGTAGAGCAACGCGGCCGGCAGCCCTTCCCACCGGTGTCATGGCCAACCGGCGCCGGGCGAGCACGGCAAGCCGGCCAGCACCCACTATATATAGAATCTTCAACCCTACAGCAGGGGCCTCCTATACTGCTGGCAAGGTCGATCGCTATTTCGGGGCGAACGGCGGAAACGCCCCATGGCTTCGGTAAGATGCAAGTGAACAATGACTTATTGTCGCCCCGTGGAGCACCTGCACAAGGGGGGCTACCCGTTACGCGGGTCGTTCCGGTCCATGTGGCGGTGGCCGGCCGCCTCCGCCTAAAGGTGGCCGGCTTGTACCGTTGCCAGGAACTCGGGCAGCGCCTCGAAGCCCGGCTTGCCCGCCAGCCTGGTGTCAGGCATGCCACCGCCAATGCCCTGACGGGAAACGTCCTTATCCTGTATGACGCCACCTTGCTGCCTGGGGAGATTGTGGCGATGGTGGGTCGGCTTCTGGACAAGGACGCCGTTGACGCGGTGGATAGCGGCCGTCCTCCAATGACTGGCGCGGCAGGCCGGGCGGCATCCACCCAGCTCGCCGCGGTCTCGCGCCCGTCGCGCAAGGGGACGATGCCCTCCTCGGTCGAATCTGGGCCCGTCTGGCACATGCTGAAGGAGGAGCGGGTGCTCGACGCCCTGGACTCCTGCCGCACCACCGGCCTGTCCCACCCGGCCGCCGCAACGGTCTTGCGGAGGCTCGGTCCGAACAGCCTGCCCAGTCCCCGACCCCGTTCCTCCTGGGCCATGCTCCTTAGCCAGTTCCAGAGCCTGCCGGTACTGCTCCTGCTCGGGGCGGCGGCGCTCTCCACCGCCACCGGCGGCATTGCCGATGCGGCCGTGATCCTCGGTGTGGTTTTGATCAACGCCGGCATCGGCTACGTTACCGAAAGCCAGACCGAGCGCACCCTCCAATCCCTTACCAAGACGGGGCAACGGCAAGCGCTAGTGCTCAGGGAGGGGCTGGTGCTGGAGATCGACGCCAAAAGCCTGGTTCCGGGAGATATCCTGCTCCTGACACCAGGCACTCGGGTGGCGGCGGACGTGCGGCTGCTCGAAGTACAAAATCTCAGTGTGGACGAATCCCCCCTCACCGGCGAGAGCCTGCCGGTCATCAAGTCTTGTGCGCTCCTGGCCGAGCCGGAACTCCCCTTGGCCGACCGGCTGAACATGGCCTATATGGGCACCATGGTGGCCGGCGGCAGCGGCCTGGGGGTGGTGGTGGCCACCGGGGGGCGGAGCCAGATCGGGGCGATCCAGGCACTGGTTAACACCGCCCGTCCGCCGGACACGCCGATGCAGCAGCAACTCGATCGGCTAGGGACGCAGCTGGTGTGGTTGAGTTCCGCCATTTGCGCGGTCGTGTTCCTGGTGGGCCTGATGCGGGGGTATGGCTTGCTGCAAATGCTGTCGGCTTCGGTGGCGCTGGCGGTGGCGGCCGTGCCCGAAGGCCTGCCCACCGTGGCCACCACCACCCTGGCCCTGGGGGTGAGGCGCATGCGCCGGCACCGGGTGCTCATCCGCCAGCTGGACGCGGTTGAAACCCTGGGTGCGGTTCAGGTCATCTGTCTCGACAAAACCGGGACCCTGACCATGAACCGGATGAGCGTCCTCGCCCTCTCTACCGAGTCGGATCCTATCCATGTCACCGATCAGGGTCTTTGGTGCCATGGGAACACTCTCAATCCCTACGATCATGACGAGTTGTTGCGACTCATGCATGTCGCCGTGCTGTGCAACGAGACCCAGATAGACGGCACCCAGGGAGCTTATGTGCTGAATGGCTCGGCTACCGAGAGCGCGCTGGTTCAGCTCGCGCTGGAATGCGGCATCGACGTTCAAGCCCTGCGCCAGCAGTATGCCATGTCAAGCGTCGACTACCGGGCGGAGGGGCGCAATTACATGAGAACCTTGCATCGGGGCCAGCAGAGGGAAAGCCTGCTCGCCGTCAAGGGCAGCCCCGCCGAAGTACTGGCGCTTTGCCGCTGGCGCCTCATGGCGGGAACCCGGTGCGAGCTGACCGATCAGGATCGGGCGTTCATTCTCGCCGAGAACGAGCGCATGGCAAGCGACGGACTGCGAATCCTTGGCTTCGCCTACGGCTCGGCGGAACGTGACGGCGTGCCCGCCGCGGACGAACTGACCTGGCTGGGTCTGGCGGGGCTGGCGGACCCGGTACGCCGCGGGGTCGCCGAGCTGATTGGGCTGTTCCATCAGGCGGGAATTAAGACGGTGATGATCACCGGAGACCAGAGCGCCACGGCCTACGCCATCGGCAAGGAGCTCGCCCTGAGCGGCACGCGTCCTCTGGAGATCATGGACTCGACCCACCTGGACAAGCTGGGCCCCGAACTCCTGGCCGGACTCGTGGAGCAGGTGGACGTATTCGCCCGGGTCAGCCCGGGCAACAAGCTGCAAATCGTCCAGGGACTGCAGCGGGTCGGCAAGGTGGTGGCCATGACCGGGGACGGCATCAACGACGGACCCGCGCTGCGCGCGGCCGATATCGGTATCGCGATGGGCCACAGCGGAACGGACACTGCCCGCGCGGTGTCGGACGTGGTGATCGAGGATGACGAGCTGCAGACCATGATCGTCGCCGTGAGCGAAGGGCGCACCATTTACAACAACATACGTAAGTCGGTGCATTTCCTGATGTCCACCAACGGGAGCGAGCTCCTGATGATGCTGATTTCCCTGGCCGCCGGCCTGGGCCAGCCCCTCAATGCCATGCAACTCCTATGGATCAACCTGCTCACCGACGTTTTCCCTGCCCTCGCCCTGGCCGTCGAGCCGCCGGAACCGGACATTCTGAGGGTGCCGCCGCGGGACCCCAAGGAAGCCATCATCCGCCCGTCGGATCTTGGTCGCTATGGGCGGGAGTCGCTTACCCTCACCGCCGGCGCCCTGGCGGGCTACGGCTACGGACTCGCCCGCTATGGCCCGGGGCCGCAAGCCGGTACCCTGGCCTTCATGACCCTGTCCATGGGCCAGTTGTTCCATACCTGGAGTTGCCGCTCCGAAACCCACGGCCTGTTCACCCGCGGACGACTGCCGCGCAATCCCTATCTCAACTGGGCCCTGGGAACCTCCGTCGGGCTGCAGGTCCTGTCGGTGGCGGTTCCAGGGCTGCGCAGCCTGCTCGGCACCTCTCCCGTCGCCCCCCTCGATACGGGGGTGATACTCGGGGGGGCGGCCCTGCCCTTCCTGATCAACGAAGCGGCAAAAGGCTCGGGCAGGCGCGCCCTCCCTGCGCCTGCGCAGCAACGCACGCTGCCGGTCATCGCAGCTGACACCAGTGGGAACCTATCATGAGCACGGATTTCATGTTCACCTCGGGCTCGGTGACTGAAGGCCACCCCGACAAGCTATGCGATCAGATTGCTGATGCCATCCTGGACCGATTTCTGATCCTGGACCCGCTCTCCAGGGTGGTGGCGGAATGCGCCGTCTCCAAGGGCATCCTCTTCGTTGCCTGCCGCTTTGCTTCCAAGTTCATCGTGGATATCCCCGAGATCGCGCGACAGGTGATCGGCCAGGTGGGATACGCGGATGAACACTTCAACCCGAAGGACTGCACGGTCATGACCAGCCTGGGCGAACTTCCGGAACCCTCCCGGCCTCCGGTGGACGAGCACAACCTGGACGAGGAGGCCATCGACCGGATCACGGCGAAAGACATGGCCAACGTCTTCGGCTTCGCCTGCAACCAGACCGCCGCCATGATCCCATTGCCCATTTGGCTCGCCCACAAGCTGGCGCGGCGGCTTGCGGCAGTGCGGCTACGGCGGCGACTGCGCTACCTGGCGCCGGATGGGAAAACCCAGGTGTGCGTGGAGTTTCATAACGGAAAGCCCCATCGCATTCACAGCGTCACCATCGTCGCGAGCCTGGGCGGCGACCCGCCCCCCCCACCCGACCGACTCCGGGACGATCTGGTCGAGCAGGTCATACGCCCCGCCTTCCTGGACGAGCCCATCAAGCCTGACAGCAAGACCCTGCTGTTCATTAACCCGGAGGGGCCGTTCAATGGCGGGCCGGCCGCCCACTCCGGCCTCACCGGGCGAAAAAACGCTATCGATACCTATGGCGAGTATTCCCGGCATAGCGAAGCGGCGCTGTCCGGCAAGGATCCGGCTCGCATCGACCGGGTGGGGGCCTATGCGGCCCGTTATGCGGCAAAAAACGTTGTCGCCGCGGGATTGGCCGACGAGTGCGAGATCCAGCTTAGCTATTCCATCGGTCAGACGCAGCCGGTGAGCGTGCGGGTTCAGACCTTCGGGACGAGCCGATTCCCGGACGACGAACTCGCCGCCCTGGTGAGAAACCGGTTCGAATTCCGCCCCGCCGGGATCATTCGCCAGTTCAACCTCAGGCATCTGCCCACACTGCATGGTGGCCGGTTTTATCGGAAGCTCGCCGCCTACGGGCACATCGGAAGAATGGACATGGGGCTGCCGTGGGAACTCACAGACAAGGCCGCCGAATTGCGCGCGTGGTTTGCCCGGTAACGGGCGGGATGAAGTGGTTGATTCAGGGCAAAGCGCGAATCACCACCGTAGCGATGGCGAGGAAAAACAACAACGCCCCCGATGGGGGCGCAGGATTTTATCTGCTGTGGGGGGCGGGCTGACAACTAGATCAACGCCGCGATCAGGGCAATCGCAGAACGCTCGACGACCTTTTCCACGAGCTTGTTCACCACCGTGTCGCTGATCTTCCGGGACCATTGCGGGTTCCCGCCGGTCGCGGGCAAGGGCAGGGGCGCTCCCCTTTTGGTTACAACCCCCGAATCCTGCAACATCCCCAGCAGCGAGTCCGAATCGACCTGATGGACATCGTAATGGATCACCAGGCTCCCGGTGTGTGAGTTGGCGCGCGCCTCAACCACGCCATGACGGGCCCCCATGCGCTCGGCAATGCGACGGGCATGATGTTCGTTTCCCTTGAGCCCAGAAACTTTCACCCGCAGCCGCCCCGGGACGTGGTGAATACAGTGCATCATCGTTCCTCCTGCTCCTGCCGTAATTGTGGCTATTCACTGACGGCAATTACAACAGAAGCAGATGAAGGATTTATTGCAGCATCCCCGGGGCAGTGCGCCTATCCCCTAAGGACCCTGACGGCGCTAGGACCGTCATGATCCTGCCGACCGCTGCCTAGCGTGGCGCCTCCGTCGCCGCAGTTGGTACCGGCTTCTCTGCCGCTTTCGGGAGCGCCGCCCCCGCTACCTGCTTGATGCCATCCACCGCCCCGACCAAGATGTCGCGCACGGCGCTGACGGCGCCTGTGCCGATGCCGGCGGCTGCCTCTACCGCGCCATTCACCGCCGAGGTGGCTATGTTACCGACGTTGCCGCCAACTTCTTTAGTGGCTTCCACCACGCCGTCCACGGTCTGCCGGGCGACCAGCGCTAGATCCCCACCCACCGCCGCCGTCTCGCGTACGGCTGCGCGCGAGATGTCACTGGATGCTTTGATCAGATCTCCACCCACATCGCTTACGCCCATGATCAGCCCCTTGGCCACGCTCTTGGTCGTGACGACCAGGCCCGTCCCCACTTCTTCGGTCGCGGAAATAGCCCCCTTGAAGACGTCGCGCACCACGTCCACCGCTTCGGTGGTGGTGGAACCGGATGCCCGCAGCCCATTGGAAACGGTATTTCTCACCACGGTGACAATTTCCGCCTCGATCTCGTCGATGCCCTTGAGGCTCCCGATGATGCTGGCCTTCACCGTCTGACCGGCCGTGCCCAAGAAGTCCTCTCGTGCTCCCACTGCGACGTCCGTAGTAGTGTCTGTAACAGTGCTGGACGATGTTGCCGTATCGGCCGCAGTTACCTTTTCTTCGGTCTTCATTTCCCGTTCTTCGGTTTTCATGGCCAAACTCCTTTCCCCTTCCGCCTCCGCCTGCTCCGCCGTTACGGAGGGAAGGTGAACAGATTTACCCACCCTGGGCGCCGCTTCCGCGGTGCCAGGTCTTTTCCTCCCCTTTGGCTTGTGGCCTTCCTCCGCCATATCGATACCCTCCATTCAACCCGTGTGTCCCCCGGCTAGCCGTCCATGAACACCGTTCCGATCCGGTCGTCAGGAATGGCCAGGGTGTTGAATGCATACCAAGCCAGCGTGACGGCCGGGGCGGCGAAGCGGCCGTTTGCCGCTTCGTGTGCCGCAAATCCGACCAGTGCAAGGAACAAGGCGTCGTCGAAAGTCCACGCCCCCCCGCTGATCCGGGCGAGATCATGGCTCAATCCCTCCAGGGAACGGCGCGTCTGCGCCCGTACCGATCCGCGCTCGGTTCCGGCGAGCTGAAACAGTCCTTGTTCTTGCGCCCCCTCCGCCAGTGTCTGCAACTCCACACCATGAACGATAACGATGGACGCTGTCACAGCGTTGGCGCTCACTGCGACAACCCCGGGGACGGTGGACAACTCCCGGCAGACCCGACTGAAATAGGCGGAATCACCGCGCTTGGCCGCCACCCTGATCCTCACCCTGCCCGCCAGCCTGTGACAGACATGGGCATCCGGCACCATCAGGCGACGGCCGGATCTTCAGCGGGAGGAGCCGCTTCTGCGGGTGCACCTTCTATCTCGGGCGTGGACGCCTGGAGTTCGGCCCTCGCTTCGGCGACGATATCCTCTATTACCTCACCCACTTCCGACGCCGTCTCCACGCTACGCTCATAAAGGACAATCCCGGTCTTGATCACCGTTTTCACCAGCGGTCTGGCTACTCCCACCAGCACTGGAACGACAATCGGCGCCAGGATGACCGCCCCTGCCGCGATGACAACCCCCGTCAGGATCTCACTCTCAATAAGATCATCTATTCCGACCATGGCCCACTCCTTACCACACAACGAAGCGCTTGCAACCTAGTTAATCAGTATAGGTCTTCCAAGCGATGCCAATGGCACAATCGGGCATCATTCCGTAACCGCTTTTCGAGCGCGGAACACGGTCTGTGCAAGCTGAACTGCCCCCTCTAAGTAGACAAGGTTGGAGAAAATTTTCGTGACAGCTTTGGGCTAGTCATTCATTGAGGTCTGAAATTAACTGGAAAGGGTACTAGCATCCCTGAGAAGGGGAGGAGGCTGAAAGGAAAGGACGGCGCTAATCTGAGTTCGCATAGCGCTTCAAAACTGAGATAGAAAACAAAAAGCTCCTGAGCTACCTCAAGTGAATTTTCTGAAGAACCTGAGCAAATATTTGACTATTAACGTGTGGCCACGAACTAGTGCCTCTTAATTTCATGTTTTCTGCTTGGTGCTGGACAGGCTCCTCAACTGCTGACGCACGCGTTTGATCGCTAAAACATGTATATAGTCTTTGATGAGGGCTCCTGCACTAAGACACTGCAATGCTTCTTCATAGGGCCGATCTACCACGTTTTCTGGGAATCCAGTTTGACAAGCGATCTCATGGATTTCCAGCCTTCGTGAACTTTTGTTAATAGTATCCACTCGCAGGAACAAGAAAGGATCCTCGCGACCAACCCCCAATGTGTGCTGACTCACCGTGGGGGGGCCGAGCTTTGAAGATAGACCTAAATCGTTCCGGATTTTCTAGATGCCGACGAGCCGTTGTTGATACTGCTTGTGCTGCCTCCCCAGTTAAAAAACCGGATGGCTACAGCAGGAAAATGGTTGTTGTAAAACTTTATCAATGCGTTCGACGCCATTCGGAACAGAAAAAAACCCCGGCATAGCCGGGTTTCTTCTGCACCAAAAAGTGCGGCGAAAATTCTTGCAAAAAATTTCACCAAATTTGCAAATCTGCATGTAGGGGGTCAGAGTTAGTGAAAACAGCAGACCTTGATAAGACAAGGACTTTGCATGTCTGTCCGTTGGCTCCTGGGCCAATTCTGGGTCAAAGTTGGTGAAAAAATCGTCACGTTGTTCACAGTTAATGAATAACAGTGCCGTGCAGGGGGCAGGAGGTAGTGTCGTGATCTATCTTCTACTACGTTGATTGCTGAGTGGGCACAAAGCTTCGCAAGGAAACAGAGGATGGTCTGTCTTGATTCTTGTGAACGTCCGATTGGGATCGGTGGACTGCCCCAGTACAAGAGACAACCTTGACCAGTTCTGCTAGTGCACGTGCCCAGATTTGTTGAGTGCGCAGCCAGACAGTATCTTGCCAGTCACGATCTGCCGGCCAGAACTGCTCAAGCAATGCAAGCTTGATCTGCCGTCCTGTCGCGTCGGTGGGGATGCCATACAGATGCAGCCAATGGTCGTCGCGCAGCAGGGTGTGGACCTGCTCTCCCTCGTAGGTGCCGCATTCGATGACGAATCGCATCAGGCGTACCTGAGGCAGTGCATCGAGCAGGGCCTGTGAGGTATAGCCGGTGGCGGTCGCTGCCACGCCGGTGTCGCTGTGGCTGCCGGTGCCGGTGAGTAGCGTATACAGCCAGGGGCCGTAGATGCGGTGGGCATCCTCGAGTGCCGGGTAGGGGGCCTGAGCGATCGCCATCAGCATCGGATGGCCGTAGGCTCCTGCACCGGTGTGCAGGTCGAAGCACATCGCTACTTCGGCACGGGCCAAATGGCGTTCCGCGATCAAGTGCAGCGTCCGGTTGGACCAGCTCGGGGCCTGTCCGCCGTAGAACAGGCCGTCGGGATGGTTGTACTGGCCGGCTTCGACGATCGCCATCACTGCTGACCAGCCTTGGGCACGAACTAGTTCGTTTAGCATGGCATCGGCCCGTCTTCGCTTAGGCCCTTCTAGCTCGGTGCAGGTGTAAATCGCGTGTAGTGCCTCGTAGCGTTCGTTGCGCGGTAGCGCCCCGCTGAAGTTCAGGTAGTTGCGGTTGAGGTCGATATTGTCCTCGTTTACCCGCCGCATCCAGGCGGTGCCCCAGGGATTAATCAGGTGGATCATCAGCACCGCCACATCGTCAGGCAGGCTGCGGCTGCCGAGCTCCCGCAGCCAACGGGTCTGGCAGGTCGAGCCGTAGTAGCCCTCGACGCCATGCGTGCCGGAGATCGCGACCAATACCCGTCGCGCACCGGGGTTGCCGAGCAGTGCGACGTCGGTGGCCAATGGCTCTCCGAACGGGCCGCGTAAGGGGTGGGGGTACTCGGTTAGCGTGGCGCCTGCCGCCTCGGCGGCCGCCAGGAACTGTTCGCGCTGGGCCGAATAGCTGGGCTGAGTCGGAAAGCCTGCGTTCATCTCTATCTCTCTCGAAAGGGGAGGCGTCTTGTTCGCTGTCTAGTCAGAAGTGCCCGGTGAATAATTGCTTGAGATGATCCGGGTGAGGCCCTGCTGAGCGCATCCGGGGGCCTGGAGCGAGGAGCCCCGGTTTTCCTCCTGCTGGGCCGGTTTCTTAATTCCAGAAATACGGCGTACAAAATTGGAGGGGTCGTGGATTGATTCGACCAACCCCCCCCCCCTTATTTTTCAACAGTTAACCGTGACTTAGCCCATCAACCATTGTAGATATCGAAGGAGAAATATTTCTTCGCGATTTTCTGGTAGGTGCCGTTCTTGAGTATTGCGGCCAGCGCGTTGTTAATGGTCTGGCGCAAGTCCTGATCTTCCTTGCGCAGACCGATGGCGACCCCTTCACCTAGGGTTTTATGGTCCTTGACCGTGTCGCCGGCGAACGCAAAGTCACGCCCCTTGGCGGTTTTCAAGAAGCCGATGTCGGCCACCACGGCGTCCGTTATGCTGGCATCTAGGCGGCCGGAGATCAGGTCCGGATAGACCAGGTCCTGGTTCTGATACGACATCACGATCACCCCCTTGGGCTCCCAGTAGGCTTTGACGAAGGTTTCCTGCGTGGTGCCTTGCGCCACGCCCACCCGCTTGCCTTTCAGTGATTCGACCGTAGGAAGCAGGCCGTTGCCTTTCTTGGCAATCAGGCGAGTTGGGCCCTCATAGAGCTTGTCGGAGAAGGCGACTTGCTGCTTGCGTTGCTCGTTGACCGTCATCGCAGAGAGTACGGCATCAAATTTTCTGGCCTTAAGGGCAGGAATAATGCCGTCGAAACCCGTCTCGACCCAGACGCATTTGGCCTTGAGTTGGGCACAGATCGCGTTGCCGAGGTCGATGTCGAAACCAACCAGTTTTCCTTCAGGGGTCTTGGACTCAAACGGTGCAAAGGTCGGGTCAACGCCAAAGCGGATAACGTTGAAGTCTTTGGCGAAGGTGCCGGTGGAGGCGAGTGCGAGTACAACGGTGAGGGCAAGATTTTTCATTGCTGCTTCTCCATGTTGATTTTGTAGACTGCACGCGACGCATCAATAACGCCAAATAAACCGCTGGCTCAGCGTCTGATTTTTATGGTGGTATGGCGGGTGAAATAGAGTTGAGTGGTCTTATAAAATGTCCGTTTCTTTTGATTGAGATAATGACGGCTTCTTGAGGTTGTCTAGGCAAGAATAAGATAAGGAAATTTTAAAAAACAGAAGAGTAAACCTGCTTGTTTGTTTAGCTTTTCTAAAGCATGGCCGCCCGGGCTTTTTCCGGCCGAATGGCCCGCACGGTTCAGCAGGGGAGACGGAGTTCAGGCAGCGGAGAGTGCCACAGGGCTTGGGTTCGATGGCGCAACGCCTCGTGCCAGAAGGGGAGTAATGGTGCGGCAGTAGCTAGTAGCCGTGTCGCACCACCGGGGAGGGCGGTCGCCGCTCCTAATGCGCATTATGGGCGGGGGCATCACGCGCTCCGGTTCCAGACGGTAGGGAACCAGTCTTCCCGCAGCCGCTGCCCCGGTACCATGTCGTGTCCCGGGTACGGCGGCGAGGTCTTCCCCGGGCGCTTGGCATAGCGGACATCGTCTTGTACATGGAGGTCACTTGCGCGGACCATTCAGGCAGCGTTTGTTGTTATGGACAGCCGCCTGCGCCAATGCCGTTGATTCTCTGTGCGGACCACGTGCAGTGCCAGCATCCCGCTGCATCGGGTCATAACTGGCCGACGACGTCATCGGCCAGTATGTGCTGCTGGCTCCTGCAATCCGTCAGGCTGGTCAGCGATCAGTTGTAAATGTCAAAGGTGAAGTACTTCTTCGCGATCTTCTGGTAAGTGCCATCCTTGAGGATGTCGGCAATGGCCTTGTTGATAGCGAGGCGCAGGTCGTTGTCTCCCTTGCGCAAGCCGATTGCAACACCGGCCCCCAGGGTTTTCTTATCGCGCACCGGGTCGCCGGCGACAGCAAAGTCACGGCCTTTCAGGGTCTTTAGGAACCCAAGGTCGGCTTGAACCAAGTCGGTCAGGCTCGCATCCAGACGGCCGGTCAGCAGGTCCTGCTGGACTAGCTCTTGGGTCTGGTACGACACCACGGTCACTCCCTTGGGCTCCCAGTAAGTCTTGGCGTAGGTTTCCTGGGTTGCCCCCTGCGTCACTCCAACACGTTTGCCCTTGAGAGACGCGACAGTCGGCAGGATGGCGGCGCCTTTTTTCGCAATCAAGCTGGAGGGGCCGTCATAGAGCTTGTCGGAGAAAGCGATTTGCTGTTGACGCTTTTCAGTCACGCTCATGGCCGACAAGACACCGTCGAATTTCTTCGCCTCAAGAGCCGGAACCATCCCGTCGAAGGAATTTTCAACCCACTGGCATCTGGCGTTGAGCTTGGCACAGATGGCATTCCCCAGGTCTATATCGAAGCCGACCAGCTTTCCATCCGGCGCTTTGGCCTCAAACGGGGCGTAGGTAGCATCAACACCGAAACGGATGACTTTCCAATCTTTCGCAAATACACCGGTAGAAGTCAGGGCAATTACAACTGAAATGGCAAGCTTCTTCATAATCTCTCCGTAGACATAGGCAAAGTGCTTCAAGGCGGGCAGTCCTGATGGGGGGCCGCATTTGACACCGGTGTTTATTAGACTGTTGTTTGTACACGTCTTTTTATCAGACCATCGCGATATTGCCTGAACCCCGGCGGGATCCACCATGGCAATCTGTAGACAGGTACTAGTCAGACGAGGAATGCTTCGACCAACCTCACCCAGTAACTTGCCCCGTACGGCAAGCAATCGTCGTTAAAGTCGTAGCCGGGGTTGTGCAACAGACATCCTCCTTTGCCTTCTCCATTGCCGATGATCAGATAGCAACCAGGGCACTGCTCCAGCATGAAGGAAAAGTCTTCACTACCGGTCAGCGGCATCATGTCGGGAATCAGTCCATCTTCACCAAGCCAGTCCTCGGCTACCTGGCGGGCGAATTCGGTTTCCCGCTGGTGGTTAACCAGTACCGGAAAGCGGCATTCATCGATGTGCACTTCAGCGCTCGCACCGAAACTTGCCGCCTGGGAATGAGCGAGATCGGTAATACGCTGCAGCAACAGGTCACGCACCTCCATTTTCAGCGCACGCACGGTGAGGGACATTTCCGCACTGCCCGGAATCACGGTTGAGGCGGTACCAGCATGGAACGCGCCAACGCTCACCACTCCCACGTCGAGCGGGTTCAGACTGCGCGAGACAATCGTCTGCAATGCCATCACCAGCGATGCACCAGCTACCACGGGGTCGACGGCTTCATGAGGCATCGCACCGTGACCACCACGTCCGACAATGCGGATCGTCACCGTGTCCGTCGAGGCCATGAAGGGGCCAGGCAAGAAACCGAACTTCCCGGCAGGAAGGCCTGGAAAGTTGTGCAGGGCGAACACCGCGTCACAGGGGAACATCTTGAAAAGGCCAGCCTCCACCATCTTCTGGGCCCCTGCATCCCCCTCTTCCGCTGGCTGGAAAATCACGCGCACCGTGCCGCTGAAACGTGGACTATCAGCCAGACACTTGGCCGCAGCGAGCAGCATGGCTGTATGGCCATCGTGCCCACAGGCATGCATCTTCCCCGCGTTGCGGCTGGCATAGGGTAGGCCGGTAGTCTCCTGAATCGGCAACGCATCCATGTCGGCGCGCAGGCCAATCACCTTGTTCCCATTACCATTTCTTAATGTGCCAACCACACCAGTACCAGCAAGCCCGCGGTGCACCTCATAGCCCCAGGCTGTCAGCATTTCCGCGACCAGGTCACTGGTGTCAAACTCCTCGAAGCTCAACTCAGGGTTGGCGTGAAGTCGATGACGCAACTCGATCATCTCGTCCTGGATGACTCGGACACCCGGCAGGATGTGCTCCATTTTCATATTCTCTCCCCTTTAGTTGATTAGCGGTGCCGGTGATCGTCAGGAGGGCAGCATGGGTGATACGGCTGCCATTAGCCTGCCCCCTATGGCGCCTAATCGGCTTCTCGCGGATTTGACCGCATTTCATACATAGGTGCCATTACGCATCCGGGTTCCAGACGACTGGAAACCAGTCTTCCCGCAGGCGCTGGCCAGGGACCATCCCGTGCCCCGGATAGGGCGGCGATGTCTTCCCGGGTCGCTCCGCGTATCGGACATCGTCACCGACCCAACGCAGCGACAGTACCCGGCGCCGTTCAGAGGTTGGGTTGCCTCGAGCGCCATGTGCCGTGCGGAAATCGAACAACACGGCGTCACCGGGCTCCATCTCCCACTCCAGCACCTTCAAGTCGGTTTCGATATCCGGGTTGGGAACCGGCCGATACTGATCGGTTTCGCCGTAGAAATTGGAGTCATCCTTCCAGCGCACGGGCAATACCCATTTGTCCCACAAATGAGAGCCGGCAATCAGTCGCAATGTGGCTTCACGTACCGGATCAACCGGAATCCAGAAACTGACGGTCTGGTTGCCATCGGTGAAGTAGTACGGAATGTCCTGATGCCAAGGCGTGGGCTTTTGCGTCCCCGGCTCTTTTACCAGTACATGGTCATGAAAGAATTGGACAGTGTTCGAATGCGTAATGGCGGCGGCAATTGCAGCGGCCGGCGATCGCATGACAACGGACTCAAATTCGGGGATGCGTGCCCAGTTGCAGTAGTCATCGAAGAACCCCCCGGGTTCGCCAGGGGTTAGATTGTTCGCAGCGTATTGACCAGGCTCGCGGAGATTACGCTCAATACCGGCGGTGATCGTACTGATCCATTCCGAAAAAATGCCACGCAGACAGATGGCTCCGTCTCGCTGAAACGCGGCAATATCGTCTTCGCTGATCAAAGGGGTAGTGCTCATTGTTCTTACCTTGCTTGGTTGATCAATCGGGTGAGCACTTCAGGCTTGCGGCGGGAAATTGAAGCGCTGAAGTGGTACCGGAACTATTGCCTGTCGCTCAGAAAAAATAAAATAATGTGTTTTGAGCTGTCTCCTCGGAAAATCTTATGAAAGTAACGCTGCGCCAGCTCCATTACGCCCTAGCAGTTGCACGGCATGGAAACATCACCGTCGCCGCAGCCAAGCTGAACGTATCGCAACCCGCCATTTCCGCCGCCATCAGTGAGCTGGAGGAGCTGCTCGGTCAGCCGGTGTTTGTCCGCCAACGCGGGTTGGGCGTGTCGTTGACCCCGTTCGGCCGGACGGTAATGGAAAAGGCGAAGCGGGTCGTGGCCGAGACCAGCGAGCTGGAGCATCTGACGGCGGGCGAGGGGGAACCGGCCGGCGAACTGGTGCTCGGCTGCTTCGAAGATCTGGCGCCGTACTGCCTGCCGCAGTTGCTGCGCAGCCTCAAGGCGCGCTATCCGGCGATAACGGTCGAGATCCGGGTGGAAGGGTTCGATGCGCTCGGGCGCTTGCTCGGCGAGGGCTCGCTGGACCTGATACTCAGCTACGACCTCGGGTTGCCGGCCAACGTGGCGAGCACGGTGCTGTGCGAGCTGCCGGCTTACGCGCTGCTGCCCGCGGCGCATCCGCTGGCGGCGTCAGCCAGCGTGAGCCTCGGCGCGCTCAGCGAGCATCCGATCATATTGACCAAGCAGGCCTACAGCGGGCAGCACTTCCTGGACCTGTTCCACTTCTACAAGCTGTCGCCACAGAAGGTGTACAAGGCGCATTCGTTCGAGCTGCAGCGCGGCCTGGTCGCCAACGGTTTTGGCGTCGCGTTGTCCTATACGCGCCCCTACGGGGACCACAGCTACGACGGCCAGCCGCTGGCCGTCAGGCCGATTGCCGAAGACCTGCCGCTGCAGCGTATCCTGCTGTCGCACGATGCGAGGCGCCCGCTCTCGCCGATGGCGCAGGCTTTCCGGGAGCAGGCGAGCGCCTGGTTCTCCGCCCACACCGTCTTCGGCAATCAGCCTGTCGGCCAAGCCTACGCGTCACGAAACTGACGAGGGTTACGCCGCCGCCGTGTCGCGGGAGCGGGCCAGCAGTGCGGCATTGAGGTCGTTCTGCTCGCGCCCGCGTGCGACCAGCCAGCGATGGAAGCGCCGGCAATGCGCTTTGTCGAAGGCGCTGCTCGTCCAGGTCAGGAAATACGAGGACGGCAGTAGCAATGGGTAGGGGAAAGGCGTGACCAGGCGACCGGCGGCGAGGTCCTCGCCGATCATCGAGTACTGCGCGAGCACGAAGCCCTGGCTGTCGATGGCCGCTTGGATTGCCATCGCCGACAGCGAAAAGACTCGGTGGCTGTCGTGCAGCTGCGAACAGTCCACGCCCTCGGCGGTGAACCAGTCCTGCCATGACGGCGGCGACGCGAACTTCGGTAGCCAGTCGATCGACAGCAGCGGGTAGGCGAGCAGGTCGGCGGGCTTTGTCGGCGCTGCGGCGTGCAGCAGCGCCGGGCTGCAGGCGGGCACCACACAGTCGCAGAACAGCTCGATGGCGTTCTCGGCGTCCAGCGCACGGTCGCTGTAAGTGACGCGGAAGTCGATCTCGTAGCCGTCGCTGGACGGTTCCGCATGGCTGCCGTCGAGATAGAGATCCACTTCCGGGTGATCGTTCTGCCAGGCGATCACCTGCGGCGCCAGCCACTTGGACAGCAGCGACGGCAGCGCGCTGACTCGCAGGGTGCTCGTGTTCTTGGAGCGCTCGATCTCGGCGTGGGCAACTCGCAGGTTTTCGAACGCGGCCGCGCAGCTCTCGTGGTACTTCTGACCGGCCGCGGTCAGCCGTATGCGCTTGCCTTCCTTGACGGTCAGGCTCATGCCCAGCGCGTCTTCCAGGATTTTCATCTGTTGGCTCACCGCGCCGGCCGACACGCCCAAGCGTCTGGCGGCCTCGGCGATGCCGCCGCAGCGGCCGACGGTGTCGAAGACCTGCAGCGCACGAAGGGGAGGGAGGTTGTCCATGGCGGTTTCCGCAAGCAGTGATGGGAGGGGGAGCTTCTACGATTTAGAAATACTAAATAAAGGCGCAGGATTTCACATCTTTTATTTAGTATTCGGCTCTCATAACCTTGATGACACAACTTGACGCCACGTCCGGTGCAAGAAGGAACACATCGAGGAGAGCCGCCATGTTTTTGAGGAATGCCTGGTACGTTGCCGCATGGGAGAGTGAACTGGGCGACGGTCTTCACCCCGCCACCATTCTCGGCGAAAAGATCGTGCTGTACCGCAGGGCAGACGGCACCCCGGTCGCGCTGGAAGACGCCTGCCCGCATCGCAAGCTGCCGCTGTCGATGGGGAGGCTGAAAGGCGACCAGATCGAGTGCGGCTATCACGGCCTGACCTTCGACTGTTCCGGCCGCTGCACGCGAGCGCCGGGCAGCGCGCGCATTCCGCAGGGCGCGCAGGTGCGCAGCTATCCGTTGGCCGAACGCTACGGGCTGGTCTGGATCTGGATGGGCGACGCTGACAAGGCCGACCCGGCCGCCATCGTCAAGATCGAGGAATGGGGCGATCCGGCCTGGGGCATCAACCGCGGCGACAGCATGACCATCGCCTGCAACTACCTGTACATGACCGACAACCTGCTCGACCCGTCGCACGTGGCGTGGGTGCACCAGTCGTCGTTCGGCAGCGCTGCCTGCGCGGAGGCGCCGCTGCAGACCACGGTCGGCGACGAGGGCGTGCTGGTGTCGCGCTGGATGCGCGATGTCGAGGTGGCGCCGTTCTACGCCAAGTTCGTCAAATTCAGCGGAAATTGCGACCGCAAGCAGCATTACGAGGTGCACTACCCGTCGCACGCGATCATCAAGGCGCTGTTCACGCCGGCCGGTACCGGCACGGACGACGGCCCGCTGCACGAAGACGTGTTCCTGATGAACTCGTACAACTTCATGACCCCGGTCGACGAGTCGAACACGCGCTATTACTGGTTCCAGATGCGCAACTTCGCGCCCAACGACGACAATGTCTCGCGCGAGTTCGCCGAGGACGTGCGCCACGCCTTCGACGAGGACCGCGCGATCCTGACCGCGGTACACAGGGGCATGGCCGACAAGCGCACGCCGAACATCGATCTGGCCAGCGACTCCGGCCCGCGGCGCTTCCGGCGCGCGTTGGGCCAGCTGATCGCGGCGGAGCAGGCCGCCGGCGTGATCCCGCTGGCCGTGCAGCCGGCCAAAGCGGGGGCCTGATCATGGGCGAGAATCTGCAAGCGGCGGCCGCCCCCAAGGGCTTCGTGCCGTTCCGGGTGGTCGAGAAGAGGGCGGAGAGCGAGGCGATCATTTCGTTCGTGCTGGCGGCGGCAGACGGCAGCGCCTGCCTGTCGTTCCGGCCGGGGCAGTTTGTCGTCGTCCGCCTGCCCGACGAGGGCGGCGGCACGCTGCTTCGCAACTACAGCCTGTCTGGCGATGCGCGCGAGGCGGCGCGGCTGCGCATCTCGGTCAAGCGCGAGCCGGCGCCGGCCGACCGGCCGGACCTGCCGCCCGGCAAGGGCTCGGCCTACCTGCACGACCATGTCCGGGTCGGCGACCTGCTCGACATCGCCGGGCCGGCCGGCGAGTTCGTGCTCGACGAGGGCAGCGAACGGCCGGTGCTGCTGTTCAGCGGCGGTGTCGGCCTCACGCCGATGCTGAGCATGCTGCATCGCCTGAGCACGGAATCGACGCGGCCGGTGACCTTCGTTCACGCCTGCGAGAACGGCGCGGTGCATGCCTTCCGCGACGAGGTGCTGACGCTGGCCACCGCGCGCCCCGGCATCCGGGTGCATTTCTGCTACCGGCGGCCGAGCGCCGACGACCTGGCCTGGCAGTCGTGTCACAGCCAGGGACTGATCTCGCGCGAGACCCTGCAGGCGCTGCTGCCGCTGGACGACTACGACGTCTATCTGTGTGGTCCCCGGCCATTCATGCAGGCCAACTGGCGGCTGCTGCGCAGCCTCGGCGTCGATCGCGGGCGCATCCACTACGAGTTCTTCGGCCCGGCGACAATCCTGGACGAGGACGAAGCCGCGGCGCCGGTACCGGAGGCAGGCAAGGCGGTACCCGCCGCCAGTGTCGCTCCGGTGGATGGTTTGACCGTCAGTTTCGGGGGCTCCGGCGCCAAGATCGCGTGGGACCCGTCCTGTCATTCGCTGCTCGAGTTGGCCGAACAGGCCGGGCTGACCGTGCCGTTCAATTGCCGGGCCGGCCTGTGCAACACCTGCCTGACGCCGCTGCTGGAGGGCGAGGTCGAGTATGTCGAGCCGCCGCTCGAGCCGCCCGGCGACGGTGCGGTCCTGCTGTGCTGCGCGCGGCCCTTGACGGCCGTTACGCTGAAGCTCTGAACGGGCGACGAGCCCGCCATGTTACATGCGGGCTCGTCGCTGAACGGGCCCCGGCATAGCGAGCCGGTGGGGCTAGGCCAAGTGGCCGGCATGAAAGCGCAGGTGGTCCTCGATGAAGCTCGCCACGAAGTAATAGCTGTGGTCATAGCCGGGCTGCATTCGCAGCGTCAGCGGCCAGTCGCGGCGTGCGGCGATCTCTTGCAGGACGTGGGGCTGCAGTTGTTCCGGCAGGAAGCCGTCCTGCTCGCCCTGATCGACCAGTATCGGCAACATCTCGGTTGCGTCCTCCATCAACCGGCAGCTGTCGTAGGCGGCCCAGGCCGAGCGATCGGCGCCCAGATAGTGGCCGAACGCCTTTTGCCCCCAGGGCACGTCGCCCGGGTTCACGATCGGGGAAAACGCCGACACCGAGCGGTAGCGCCCCGGATTGCGCAGCGCCACCATCAGGGCGCCGTGGCCACCCATCGAGTGGCCGCTGATCGCGCGGCGCTGCGTCACCGGGAAGTGCGCCTCGATGAGCGCGGACAGTTCCTCGGCGACGTAGTCGTACATCCGGTAGTGCGCTTGCCACGGAGCTTGCGTGGCGTTCACGTAGAAGGACGCACCCTGGCCGAGGTCGTAGCCGTCGTCGTCGGCGACGCCGTCGCCGCGCGGGCTGCTGTCGGGCATCACCAGCGCCAGCCCCAGTTCGGCGGCCACGCGCTGCGCGCCGGCCTTGGTCGAGAAGTTCTCGTCGTTGCAGGTCAGCCCCGACAGCCAGTACAGCACCGACACCTTCTCGCCGTGCGCCGTCTGCGGCGGCAGGTAGATGGCGAAGGTCATCTCGGTGCCGGTGGCGCCCGAGCGGTGGCGGTAACGCTTGTGCCAGCCGCCGAACGAGCGGTAGCAGGCGATCATTTCCAGCGAAGGGGACATCGCAATGCTCCTGACGGCGGGCGGGGTCGCCGCCCGCTGTGGTTATTCGGCGAAGTGGATCACCGAGCGGATCGACTTGCCCTCGTGCATCAGCTCGAAGGCGGTGTTGATCTCTTCGAGCGGCATCGTGTGCGTGATGAAGTCGTCGAGCCGGAATTCGCCCTTCAGGTAGCGCTCGACGTAGTCGGGCAGCTCGGAGCGGCCGCGCACGCCGCCGAACGCCGAGCCGCGCCACACGCGGCCGGTGACCAGCTGGAACGGCCGGGTCGAGATTTCCGCGCCGGCTTCGGCCACGCCGATCACCACCGACTCGCCCCAGCCCTTGTGGCAGCACTCCAGCGCTGAGCGCATCACGTGCACGTTGCCGATGCATTCGAACGAGAAGTCGACGCCGCCGTCGGTCATCTCGACGATGACGTCCTGGATCGGTTTGTCGAAGTCCCTGGGGTTGATTAGGTCGGTGGCGCCCAGTTGTTTCGCCAGCGCGAACTTGTCGGTGTTGATGTCGATGCCGATGATGCGGCCGGCCTTGGCCATGCGCGCGCCGATCACCGCCGACAGGCCGATGCCGCCCAGGCCGAAGATGGCGACGGTGTCGCCCTCCTTGACCTTGGCCGTGTTCATCACCGCGCCCATGCCGGTGGTCACGCCGCAGCCGAGCAGACAGACTTCTTCGAGTGGCGCGGCCTTGTTGATCTTGGCGAGCGAGATCTCCGGCAGCACGGTGTACTCGGAAAAGGTCGACGTGCCCATGTAGTGGTAGATCGGCTTGCCGTCCTTGTAGAAGCGGGTCGTACCGTCCGGCATCAGTCCCTTGCCCTGCGTCGCGCGGATGGCCTGGCACAGATTGGTCTTGCCGGAGGTGCAGAACTTGCACACACCGCACTCGGGGGTATAGAGCGGGATCACGTGATCGCCCACCGCGACACTGGTCACCCCTGCGCCGACCGCCTCGACGACGCCGGCGCCCTCGTGGCCGAGGATGGCCGGGAACACGCCCTCGGCGTCCTTGCCCGACAGCGTGTACGCGTCGGTGTGGCACACGCCGCTGGCGACGATGCGCACCAGCACCTCGCCCGCCTGCGGCGGCATCAGGTCGACTTCTTCGATAGATAGGGGCTGGTTCGGGCCCCAGGCGACGGCGGCGCGGGTCTTGATCATGTCCATTTGGCCTTCTCTTCGAGTGGTGGTGAGCGACACACGCCATTCTAGGCATTACCAAAAGAGCGATAATCTGGCCAAATAGAAAGATATTTTTACCATTTGGAAATAATCATGGAATGGGAAGGCGTCGTCGAATTCGTCGCGGTGGTCGAGGCGCAGAGCTTCACCGGCGCGGCGCAGCGGCTCGGCCTGTCGGTCGCGCAGGTCAGCCGCCAGGTCTCGGCGCTGGAGCAGCGGCTGGCGACGCGCCTGCTCTACCGGACCACGCGCCGGGTCAGCGTCACCGAGGCCGGCCAGCTCTACTACCGGCACTGCCGGCCGCTGCTCGACGGCCTGCACGAGGCCGAACAGGCGCTTTCATGCGCGCAGAACAAGCCGGCGGGCCACCTACGTCTGACCGCGCCGGTTTATTACGGGGAAACGGTGGTTGCGCCGCTGCTGCACCGCTATTTGCTCGATTTCCCGGCCGTCACCGCCGAGCTGAATCTGGACAACCGGAAGATCGATCTGGTCGCCGAGGGCTATGACCTCGGCATCCGGCTCGGTCCGATGGATGAGTCGTCGCTGATGGTCAAGCGGCTCGCCAGCCGCACCCACCATGTCTGTGCATCGCCGGGCTATCTCGCCCGCCATGGCGAACCCCATACCTTGGCCGAGCTCGGCCGGCACCAGTGCCTCGTCGGTACCATCGACGTGTGGCGCTTTAGCGAGGCTGGGCGAATTAGAGAAGTTAGCGTGAGCGGTCGGCTGCGCTGCAACAGCGGCGCCGCCTTGCTCGATGCGGCGCTGAACGGGCTCGGCCTGGTTCAGCTTCCCGATTACTACGTGGCCGAACACTTGGCCAATGGCCGGCTGACGAACGTGCTGACCGCCTACACACTGCAGGACGGCATCTGGGCGACTTATCCGCGCAGTCGGTACCTTCCTCCCAAAGTCAGCGGGTTGGTGGACTACTTGGAAAACGCGATCCAGAGTCCGTGAATTTATTGAGTGGGCGGCATCTGTCGTTGGCTGGCAGTCCAATCATAAGCCGCAGGTGTCTACCGTTGTCGGGGCAGTCCAGTTATGGGTGGGGATAGAAAAACAAAGGGCATCGACCCTGTGCAAGGTTGATGCCCCAAGTTGGTGCGGAAGTGGTGGTCTAGGCGGTGGCGTCAATAAAATTGATGAATATTTTCAATAACTTAGACTGCCTACAGCTCAGGCTTACTCAACCTCTTCCACGTTCAACGCGTTGATGCTGTAGCCGGCGTCGACGTAGGTGATCTCACCGGTGATGCCCGACGCGAGGTCGGACAGCAGGAAGGCGGCGGCGTTGCCGACTTCTTCGGTGGTCACGTTGCGCTTGAGCGGGGCCTGGTCGGCGACGTGGTGCAGCAGCTTGCCGAAGCCGGCGATGCCGGAGGCGGCCAGCGTCTTGATCGGGCCGGCCGAGATGCCGTTGCAGCGGATGCCGTCCTTGCCGACCGAGCTGGCGGTGAAGCGTACCGCGGCCTCCAGGCTGGCTTTGGCCAGACCCATCACGTTGTAGTTCGGGATCGCGCGCACCGCACCCAGGTAGGTCAGGGTGAGCAGGGCGCTATTGCGACCCTTCATCAGCGGACGGGCCGCCTTGGCGAGCGCCGGGAAGCTGTACGCCGACACATCGTGCGACACCTGGAACGCTTCGCGCGACAGCGAATCGAGGAAGTCGCCGCCTAGCGCTTCGCGTGGGGCGAAGGCGATCGCGTGCACCAGGCCGTCGAGGCCGTCCCACTGTTTGCCAAGATCAACGAACAGCTGGTTGATCTCGTCGTCGCTCTGCACGTCGCAGCGGTAAACCAGCTCGGAGCCGAAATCGGCGGCCATCTTGCGCACGCGGTCTTCCAGCTTGTCCACCACGTAGGTGAACGCCAGCTCGGCGCCTTCACGATGACAGGCCTTGGCGATGCCATAGGCGATCGACCGGTCGGAAATCATGCCGGTGATGAGAATCTTCTTGCCTTGCAGGAAACCCATCTGTCAGTCCTTGGTTGGTGGAGATAGCCGGGCATTATAGCCGAACTGCCGCGGGTGCATGCGTTGTCGGACAAACTCCAGCCTTTGCGGCACAATCGGCTTGTATCCGGCTCGGGTACCATCAAACTAAAAGAAATCCGGTACAGGAACAGGACAAGGAGTATCCGTGGCTAAAAGGGGATGGCTCCGGCTCGCAGCCGGGCTGTTGGCCGCATTGTGTGCGCTACCTGCACTGGCGGCGCCGGGAATGGCGCTCGGCTATGCGCCGAAGTACCCGCCGGGCTTTGCGCACTTCGACTACGTGAACCCCGCGGCACCGAAGGGCGGCCGGCTGGTGTTGCCGGCGATAGGCAGCTTTGACACGCTCAACCCGTTCACGCTGAAGGGCGACAAGGAGGCCGGGGTCGGCGCGCTGACGCTCGAGACGCTGATGGCGCAGAGCGAGGATGAACCGTTCTCGATGTACGGCCTGATCGCCGACGATGTGGCGCTGGCGCCGGACGGCCTGTCGATGACCTTTCATATCAACCCCAAGGCCCGGTTCCAGAACGGCGAGCGGGTGACCGCCGCCGACGTGGTGTTCTCGTTCACGACGCTGACCCGCGACCGCGCGGCCAGTCCCACCTATCACTTCTACTGGGCCGACGTCAGCCGCGCGGTGGCGCTCGACGCCAGCAGGGTGCGCTTCGACTTCAAGCGCAAGAACGCCGAACTGCACATGATCCTCGGTCAGATGCCGGTGTTCGCCCGCTCGTGGATACCCAAGGGCAAGACGCTGGCCGATGTCGCGACCAGCGCGCCGGTCGGCTCCGGGCCTTACCGGCTGGCCGGCTACGATCTGGGCAAGCGTAGCGAGTTCGCCCGCGATCCGAACTACTGGGGTGTCGACCTGCCGAGCCGGCGCGGCATGTACAACTTCGACCGGATCGTGTTCCGTTACTACAAGGATGACACAGCCCGGCTCGAGGCGTTCAAGGCCGGCGAGTTCAACCTGGCGGCGGAAAACGTCGCCAAGAACTGGGCACGCAGCTACCGCGGCAGCAAGTTCGACGACGGCCTGATCGTCAAGAAGCTGCTGCCGCACCACAACGGCGCCGGCATGCAGGGTTTCGTGCTCAATCTGCGCAACCCCTTGTTCCGCGATCCCCGGGTGCGCCAGGCGCTGACGCTGTCGTTCGATTTCGAATGGGTCAACAAGCAGCTGTTCTATGGCCAGTACCGGCGCAGCCCCAGCTACTTCACTAATGGCGAGCTGGCGGCGACCGGCCTGCCGACGCCGGACGAGCTGGCACTGCTCGAACCCTTGCGCAAGCAGTTGCCGCCCGAGGTGTTCGGCCAGCCGGTATCGCCGCCGGTCACCGATCTGGCGGTCGGCAATCGCGAGCAGCTGAAGGCGGCGCGCCACCTGCTGTTCGAGGCCGGCTGGCGCTACGAGGGCGGCAGGCTGGTCGACCAGCAGGGCCGGCCGTTCGTGATCGAGTTCCTGGCGTTTTCGCGCACCTATGAGCGCATCGTCGCCAAGTGGCAGAAGGATCTGGCCAAAATCGGCATCGCGCTGAACGTGCGCGTCGTCGACCCGGCGATCTACCAGCGCCGCGTGAACGACTTCGCCTACGACATGACGGTGGTGGTGTACGGCGCGAGCCAAAGCCCCGGCAACGAACAGCTCAACTTCCACAGTTGCGCGGCCGCCAAGACCCCCGGCTCGAACAACTGGGCCGGGCTGTGCAACCCGGCGGTGGACACGCTGCTGCAGAACTTTCTGCACTTCGACGACCGGCGCCAGCTGATCGCCGCCAGCCGCGCGCTTGATCGGGTGCTGCGCGCCGGCTACTACGTGATCCCCAACTGGTATCTGCCGTTCCATCGTACCGCCTGGTGGAACCGTTTCGGCCAACCGGCCACGCTGCCGCGCTTTTACGAGCCGACCAGCTGGGCGATCCAAACCTGGTGGGCCGCCCCTGCCAAGAACGCGGAGCACTGAGCCATGTGGCGCTATACCGTCAAACGCCTGCTGCTGATGATCCCGACCCTGGTCGGCATCCTCGCCATCACCTTCGCGATCATCCAGTTCGTGCCCGGCGGGCCGGTCGAGCAGATCGTCCAGCAGCTCACCAAGAGCGGCGTGCCCGGCGAGACCTCGGTCGCCAGCACCCAGCTGGTGAAGGGCGCCACCGGTCTCTCTCCGGAGGAGGTCGCCCAACTGAAGAAGCTGTACGGCTTCGACAAGCCGCCCTTGACCCGTTTCGGCGAGATGGTCTGGCGCTTCGCCCGCTTCGATCTGGGCGAGAGCTTCTTCCACCACCAGTCGGTCGGCCAGCTGATCCTGTCCAAACTGCCGGTGTCGATATCGATCGGGATGTGGAGCTTCTTCATCACCTATCTGGTGTGCATTCCACTCGGCATCGCCAAGGCGGTGCGCGACGGCAGTGCCTTCGATATCGTCACCAGTACGCTGATCCTGGTCGGCTACGCGATCCCCGGCTTCGTGCTCGGCGTGGCGCTGTTGGTGCTGTTCGGCGGCGGCAGCTTCTTCGAAGTATTCCCGCTCAGGGGCCTGACCAGTGACAACTGGGCGATGCTCGGCTGGTGGCACAAGATCACCGACTATCTGTGGCACATCACCTTGCCGGTGACCGCCTCGGTGGTCGGCAACTTGGCGGTGATGACGCTGCTGACCAAGAACGTGTTCCTCGAGGAAATCCGCCGCCAGTACGTGTACACCGCGCGCGCCAAGGGCTTGGCCGAACGCACCATCCTCTATAAGCATGTGTTCCGCAACGCGCTGATCCCGCTGGTGACCGGCTTTCCGGCCGCGTTCATCGGCGCGTTCTTCACCGGCAGCCTGCTGATCGAGACGCTGTTCTCGCTCGACGGGCTGGGGCTGCTGTCATACGAATCGGTGATCCGCCGCGACTACCCGGTGGTGATGGGCTCGCTGTACGTGTTTACCTTGCTCGGCCTGGCCGCCAAGCTGCTGTCCGACCTGTCCTACCTGTTGATCGACCCGCGGGTCAGCTACGAGGAGGGCGGCCAATGAGCCTGTCACCCGGTCGCCGCGCCTGGCGGCGTTTCAAGCAGAACCGGCGCGGCTACATCAGTCTGTGGATCTTCGGTGTGCTGTTGGTGGTGTCGCTGTTCGCCGAACTGCTGTCCAATGACAAACCGCTGATCGTCCACTACGGCGGCCGCAACTATTACCCGATCGTGTTCGACTACAACGAGACCGTGTTCGGCGGCGACTTCGACACGCCGACCGACTATCTCGACCCGTATATCCGCCACCGCTTCGGGATCGACGGCAACTGGGCGCTGTACGCGCCCAATCCATACAGCTACGACACCTTGAACGACTTCACCGCCACACCGAACCCGGCCGCGCCGTCGATGGCCAACCTGCTAGGTACCGACGACCGCGGCCGCGACGTGTTCGCCCGGTTGCTGTACGGCTTCCGGCTGTCGGTGCTGTTCGCGCTGGTGCTGACCGTGGTCGGTACGCTGGTCGGCATCCTGCTCGGCGCGATCCAGGGCTTCTTCGGCGGCAGAGTCGACCTGGTGCTGCAGCGGCTGTCGGAAATCTGGGGCGGGCTGCCGGAGCTGTATCTGCTGATCATCCTCTCGTCGTTCTTCAACCCCAGCCTGGGGCTGCTCTTGGTGTTGCTGTCGCTGTTCGGCTGGATGGGCCTCGCCGACTATGTGCGCGCCGAGTTTCTGAAGAACCGGCAGAGCGAATACGCGCTGTCGGCGCGGGCGCTCGGCCTATCCAACCCGCGCATCATGTGGCGCCACCTGTTGCCGAACAGCCTGACGCCGGTGGTGGCGTTTCTGCCGTTCCGGGTCAGCGGCGCGATCCTGGCGCTGACCAGCCTGGACTTTCTCGGCTTGGGCGTGCCTGCCAATACGCCGAGCCTCGGCGAACTGCTGTCGCAGGGCAAGGACAACCTGGACGCCTGGTGGATCGCGCTGTCGACCTTTACGGTGCTGACGGCGACGCTGTTGCTGTTGATCTTCATCGGCGAAGGCCTGCGTGCCGCGCTCGACATGCGAAAAGGTTGAGATGAGCGAACTGTTGAAGGTGGAGCGGCTGACCGCGCGCTTCGGCCAACTGGTGGTGGCGGACGAGGTGTCGTTCAGCGTCGCCGCCGGCGAAAAGGTGGCGCTGGTCGGCGAGTCCGGCTCGGGCAAGACGGTGACCGCACAGGCTATCCTGCGCCTCAATCCCGACGTCGGGCTGACGGGGACGGTCCGCTACGGCAGCGACGATCTGGTCGCCGTGCCGGAAAAGCGGCTGCGCCAGCTGCGCGGCCGCGAGATCGGCATGATCTTCCAGGAGCCGATGACCGCGCTCAACCCGGTGTACACCGTCGGCAACCAGATCATCGAGGTGCTGCAGCTGCATCTGGGCCTCGACATGCGGGCGGCGCGCGCCGAGGCGATCCGGTTGTTGGCGCATACCGGCATCGCCGAGCCGGAACGCAAGGTCGACGCCTTCCCGTTCCAGCTGTCCGGCGGCCAGCGCCAGCGCGCGATGATCGCGATGGCGCTGGCGGCGCGGCCGAAGTTGTTGATCGCCGACGAGCCGACCACCGCGCTCGACGTCACCGTGCAAGCGCAGATCCTCGACCTCTTGGCCGACCTGCAACGCGAAACCGGCATGGCGGTGCTGTTCATCACCCACGATCTGAACCTGGTGCGCCGCTTCGCCGACCGGGTGGTGGTGATGCAGGCGGGCAGGGTGGTGGAGAGCGGTACGGTAGACAGCGTGTTCGGCCAACCTGAACACCCGTACACCCGCGCGCTGCTCGCCAGCCGGCCGGTGCCGCTCGACGCCGCGCCGCAGGACGATGCATCGGTGCGTCTGGCCGCCCGCGAGCTGTCGGTGGCGTTTGCGCGGCGGCGCGGCTGGTTCGGCAGCGAGTCGGTGCCGATCGTGGGCGACGTGACGCTCAGCTTGCCGGCCGGCCAGACGCTCGGCATCGTCGGCGAGTCGGGTTCGGGCAAGACCACGCTGGGTCTGGCGTTGATGCGGCTGATCGACGCGGGGTCGGTCAAGGGCGAGATCGTGCTCGACGGCACGCGGCTCGATGCGCTGCGTGGCGACGCGCTGCGCCGCGCCCGGCGCGACTTCCAGGTGGTGTTCCAGGACCCGTACGCCTCGCTGTCGCCGCGGCTGACCATCGAGGAGATCGTCGGCGAGGGGCTGGCCCTGCACCAGCCCGGGCTCAGCCCTGCCGAGCGGCGCGCGCGGGTGGTGACGATGCTCGGCGAGGTCGGACTGGCCGAAGACGTGCTCAGTCGCTACCCGCACGAGTTTTCCGGCGGCCAGCGCCAGCGCATCGCGATCGCCCGCGCGGTGATCCTGCGCCCGAAGGTGCTGCTGCTCGACGAGCCGACCAGCGCACTCGACGCCACGCTGCAAAAGCAGGTGATCGAGCTGCTGCTCGACCTGCAGGCGCGCTACGGCATCAGCTACCTGTTCATCAGCCACGATCTGGCGGTGATCCGCGCGCTGGCGCACCGGGTGATGGTGCTCAAGGGCGGCGCCGTGATCGAGCACGGCGCGACCCCGGCAGTGTTCGCCGCGCCGCGCGAGCCGTATACGCAGGCGCTGCTCGCGGCCGCGCTGGCTTGAAAAGCGCGGCCGGGTGCCCCATGTTGGAAGCATGGCCCGGTAGACCGGCGGTTCGGCGGTCGATAACCCACGCTGGGCCCGCGGTTGCTGCCGGCAGGGCCTGTTGTTACCATTTGCCGCATCGGGGTCGCTAACAAAATTCGGCCAGGCAGCGAATTCTGTTAGCGACTCTTACACTGACCCCATTACACAGAGGAAACCATGAGCGACCTTATCCTGCATGTTACCGACGACTCCTTCGAACAAGACGTACTCAAGGCCGAAGGTCCGGTGCTGGTGGACTACTGGGCCGAGTGGTGCGGTCCGTGCAAAATGATCGCCCCGATCCTGGACGAAGTGGCCAAGGACTATGCCGGCCGACTCAAAGTGGTGAAGCTCAACATCGACCAGAACGAGCAGACCCCGCCGAAGTTCGGCATCCGCGGCATCCCGACGCTGATGATCTTCAAGGATGGCGAAGTAGCCGCCACCAAGGTCGGCGCCCTGGCCAAGAGCCAGCTGACGGCATTTATTGACAGCCACATCTAAAGCCTCTATTCTCCGTTCAGACATTCTTGCCTAGCGGGCGGCTCACTCTGCCGCCCGTTCCTTATCCGCTTTACACCCCCTTAAGTAAGCGTTTTCCTCCCTAACGTATTTCGAGTCGACGCACGTCCGCTATGCATTTATCCGACCTCAAGCATCTCCACGTCACGCAACTCGTGGAAATGGCCATCGCCAACGAGATTGACGGTGCCAACCGCCTGCGCAAGCAGGATCTCATCTTCGCCATGCTGAAAAATCAGGCCAAAAAGGGCGAGAGCATCTTTGGCGAAGGCACGCTCGAGGTGTTGCCGGATGGTTTCGGCTTCCTGCGCAGCCCGGACACCTCGTACCTGGCCGGCCCGGATGACATCTACGTCAGCCCGTCGCAGATCCGTCGCTTCAACCTGCATACCGGTGATTCGATCGACGGCGAAATCCGTACCCCGAAGGACGGCGAACGCTACTTCGCGCTGGTGAAGGTGGACAAGGTCAACGGCGAAGCGCCGGAGAAGTCCAAGCACAAGATCCTGTTCGAGAACCTCACGCCGCTGTTCCCGACCGAGCAGTTCAAGCTCGAGCGCGATATCAAGGCCGAGGAAAACATCACCGCCCGCGTGATCGACATGATCGCGCCGATCGGCAAGGGCCAGCGCGGCCTCTTGGTTGCCTCGCCGAAGTCGGGCAAGACGGTGATGCTGCAGAACATCGCCCACGCGATCACCGCCAACCATCCGGAAGCGGTGATGATCGTGCTGTTGATCGACGAACGCCCGGAAGAAGTGACCGAGATGCAGCGTTCGGTGAAGGGCGAAGTCGTGTCGTCGACCTTCGACGAGCCGGCGACCCGTCACGTGCAGGTGGCCGAGATGGTGATCGAGAAGGCCAAGCGCCTGGTCGAGCACAAGAAGGACGTGGTGATCCTGCTCGATTCGATCACGCGTCTGGCCCGTGCCTACAACACCGTGGTACCGGCCTCGGGCAAGGTGCTGACCGGTGGTGTCGACGCCAACGCGCTGCAGCGTCCGAAGCGCTTCTTCGGTGCGGCGCGTAACGTCGAGGAGGGCGGCTCGCTGACCATCATCGCCACGGCGCTGATCGACACCGGTTCGCGCATGGACGACGTGATCTACGAGGAATTCAAGGGCACCGGTAACATGGAACTGCACCTCGACCGCCGTATGGCCGAGAAGCGGATGTTCCCGGCGGTCAATATCAACCGCTCCGGCACCCGTCGCGAAGAGCTGCTGATCCCGCAGGACCAGTTGCAGCGGATCTGGGTGCTGCGCAAGCTGCTGTACCCGATGGACGACCTCGAGGCGATGGAATTCCTGCAGGACAAACTGCGCGCGACCAAGACCAACCAGGCGTTCTTCGACTCGATGCGTCGCTGATCGCGCAGTACTAGCTTGGCCGAACTGGTCGTTAGCTAATCTGAAAACAGGCTCACGTCACCGTGAGCCTGTTTTTTTGCGCGTTTGCTCGGGAGGTGCGGGGACGGGCATGACGCCGGCCTGCCATGCCCTACCTGTCGGGCGTCGTTGCCGACGCCCCGGTTTTTTGGCCACGCGGGGCCCGGCGCATTTGCGCCTGCTACTCACTTCAGTGACAATCTTGGTTCCACTCTTTAAGACGGGCCAGCATAGGCGGCCCGAACCCACGGAGGCTGTCCCTGATTTCTCCGGTCGAGCGTTTCCGCTTTTCCTTCCGTACCTGGCTGATGGCCTGCCTGCTGTTGACCGTGCTGCTGCCGTCGCTGGCACTGGTCCAGTTGTGGCGCCAGTTCGACAGCGTGGTCAACGACTCGGTCAGCGCGCAGATGCAGGCCGCCAGGCTGACCAACGCGGTGCGCCTGTTGTCCGAGCAGGCCACGCTGATGGAGCGTAGCGCACGCCAGTTTGCCGTGCTCGACGATGCGACGTTCCGCCAGGGAGTCGACGCCGCCTGGAATGCCAGCGAGCCGGCCCTGCTGCAGCTGGCCGGCGCCTCGCCTGCGCCGGCGGCGGTGTTGGCGCAGTATCAGCAGCGTCGGCGCGAGCTCGATCAGCTGCTCGACAGGCGGGGCGACGAACTGGCGCTGAAGCTGAACCTGTTCTTCGATCAGCTGGGGCAGGACAACAGCCAGCTCGGCGCCGGGGTGAAGGGGCAGATACTGCAGCGCGAAGTGCGGATGCGTGAACGCTTTGCCGAACAACGGCAGGCCGCCAGCCTGATGGTGGTCGCCTCGCTCGGCCTGGCGCTCTTGTTGGCGCTGTTGATCGGTCACCGGCTGGCACGGCCGGTGGTGCGGCTGCGGCGCCGTATCCACCAGCTCGGCGATGGCCAGCGCGGCCTCGAGTGGAAACCAGAGGGCCCGGCCGACTTGCGCGAGCTGGCGCACTCGCTGCGGGAACTCGACGCCAGGTTGGCCGAACTGGAAAACGACAAGACGCGGTTCTTCCGCCATGTCTCGCACGAACTGAAGACCCCGCTCGCCGCGCTGAACGAGGGGAGCGCGCTGTTGTCCGAACAATTACTGGGGCCGCTCAATCCGGCGCAGCAGGAGGTGGTCGGCATCGTGCGCGACAACGTCCAGCTGCTGCGCCAGCGCATCGACGCGCTGCTGCGCCAGGACGCCGAACAGCTGCGGATGAAGCGGCTCGACTGGCAGCGTTTCAATCTGCAGAGCCTGCTCGCCGCGCGGATCGAGCAGAACCGACTGCTGATCAACGGCAAGCGGCTGACGCTCGATGTGCGCCACGGCGTCGGCTGGGTGCACGGCGACGCTGGCAAGGTCGAGACCATCGTCGATAACCTGCTGATCAATGCGATCCGTTTCAGCCCGGCCGGCGGTGAGCTGACGCTGATGACCGACAAGGTGCAGGGTCGGGTCAGGCTGACCGTGGCCGACCAAGGGCCCGGCGTGGCCGAGGCCGACCGAGAGCGGATCTTCGAGCCGTTTTATTGCGGTGCAATGCCAGCCGGCGAGGCGCCGGGCTCCGGTATCGGACTGTCGATGGCGCAAGGCTTCGCCCAGCAGATGGGTGGCAAACTCGAACTGATTTCAGGAACCGGCGAAGGCGCCCGGTTCCGCGTGTGGTGGCCCGATCGGGCCGCCCGCTAAGGAGACTATGAAGGATTGCTGGCAGGACAAGAGGCGCGTCGTAGGCGGCGCGCTGATGATGGCGGTACTACTGAGCAGCTGTGCCGCGTTTCAGAAGAAGGCCACGCCGGTGCTGGCGATGGTGAATTGCCCGAGCGTGGCGACGGTGCTGTCGACGCTCAAACCGGTGCGTGAGAACGGCGGGCCGCTGGTGGTGCCGGGGCGCGACGCCTGCACCGGCGACAAGCTGCGCTACGCCGCCCAGCAGCTGATGCCGGGCGGACGCAGCGATCTGCCCAAGGCGCAGAGCTTCGTCAACGACGTGCTGGCACAGACCGTCGGCAAGGAGCAGGACGAGTGGCGGGGTCTTGCCCTGCTGCTCAACCAGCACTTGGCCGAGAGGCGCCGTGCCGACACCGATCAGGACAAGCTGGCTCAGCAGCTGAAGGCCGAACAGAAGCGAGCCAACGACGCGCAAGCGCGTCTGGAGGCGCTCAAGCAGGTAGAGCAGACGATGATGCAACGTTCGATCGACAAGAAGGGGGTGCAGCCATGAACCCAAGCAATGCGCGCATCCTGCTGGTGGACGATGACCCAGATCTGTTGCACCTGACCCGGCTGCGGTTGGCGTCGACCGGCTGGCAGGTGGATACCGCCGCCTCCGGCGAAGCGGCGCTGTCGGCGCTGGCGGCCCACCGTGCCGACGTGCTGGTGACCGACTGGCAGATGCCGAAGATGGACGGCATGGCGCTGTTCGACGAGGTGCGCCGCCGCTACCCGGCGCTGCCGGTAATCATCATCACCGCCCACGGTACCGTGCCGGATGCGGTCGAGGCGGTCAGCCGCGGCGTGTTCGGCTATCTGGTCAAACCGTTCGAGGGCAGCGAGCTCTTGGCCAAGGTCGAGCAGGCGCTGGCGCTGTCGGCGGTGGCGCCGGCGTCGGACGACGGCGAGGGGCTGTGGCGGCGCGGCGTGATCAGTCGCAGCCCGCAGATGGAGGAACTGTTGGCCGAAGCGCGGCTGGTGGCGGCGACCGACGCCAGCGTGTTGATCAGCGGCGAGAGCGGCACCGGCAAGGAGGTACTGGCGCAGGCGATCCACCGCGCCAGCCTGCGCAGCAGCGGCCCGTTCGTGGCGGTGAACTGCGGCGCGATCCCAGAGAACCTACTGGAGAGCGAGCTGTTCGGTCACGAGAAGGGCGCCTTCACCGGCGCGGCCAGCCGTCACAACGGCCTGTTTCTCGAGGCAGGCGGCGGCACGCTGTTCCTCGACGAGATCGGCGACATGCCGCTGCCCTTGCAGGTGAAGCTGCTGCGGGTGCTGCAGGAACGCGAGATCCGTCCAGTCGGTTCGGCCAGGTCGGTGCCGGTGAACGTGCGGGTGGTGTCGGCCACCCACCGCGACCTGGAAGAGAAAATCCGCGAGGGCGCTTTTCGCGAGGACTTGTTCTACCGCTTGAACGTGGTGGCGCTGAAGCTGCCGACGCTGGCCGAACGGCCGGAGGACATCCCCTTGCTGGCGCGCCATTTTCTCGAGCAGGTGGCCGGGCGCTACGGCAAGAACATCACCGGCTTCGCACCGGACGCGCTTGAGGCGCTGATGGCGGCCAGCTGGCGCGGCAACGTGCGGCAGCTGGCCAATGTGGTCGAGCAGTGCTGCGTGCTGGCCACCAGCCCGTTGATCCCGCTGACGCTGGTGCAGAAGGCGATCTCGGAAGACACGGTGTCGATCCCGAGCCTGGCCGACGCGCGCCGCCAGTTCGAGCACGAGTACCTCAGCCGGCTGTTGCGGCTGACCGGCGGCAACGTCGCCGACGCGGCACGGATCGCCGACCGCAACCGCACCGAGTTCTACCGCCTGCTGCAGAAGTACGAGCTGGCCCCGACGGCCTTCAAGGTCGTCAGCTAGCGAAACCCCGTTTATTGGGCTGTCATCACCATGCCTTAAGCATGTGACGCTTGCGCGGATGTCGCTATTTTCAATACAAGGCGCTCCCCTTGTCGCCGTTTAACGACAAGGGGATTTTCTTTGTAATCAGCTATTTACTTGTTTTACACCACTATCATGTCGCTGGCTGGCGACAAATGGCGGCCGGAATTGCCGTGAAGTGGCGTAAAAATAGGGCGAAATCGCTGTGGGAATTTAATTTCCATTGAAAAACAATGGATTAATTTTTCTGGCATGGTGTTTGCTAAATGCCGGACATAGACCCAAGTGTTGAGTAACGGAGCTGTCCATGCAAAAGAACCTGATCCTCGCTGTCCTGCTGTCCCTGTCTGCCACGGCGGCTTTCGTTGGCACGGCGACCGCTTCGCAGCCGGTCAGTCAGCCGGCGTCGCAGCGTGTCGCTGCCGCCGACGCGAGCAAGGATGTCCAACTGGCAAAAGATGTCGAAGGCGCGCTCAAGCCGCAAGCCGAGCAACTGGGTGCCCAGGTGAAACTGGCGGTAAAAGACGGCCAGGTCCTGCTCAGCGGCGTGGCCCCGAGCGAAGCCGTAATCCGCCAACTGGTTGAACTGGCGTCGACCGTGCCGGGCGTGACGCAGGTTTCTTCTGAGATCGAAGTCCAACCGGTTTAACGACGACGTACTGAATGCCTTCCCTCTGTGATTTTCTGTAGTTGTAGTAGCACCACCCTCCGTCTGATCTGACGTTCTGTTTGGCCCACCTCTCACCCCGGGGTGGGCTATTTTTTTATTGTGTTTCCATTTTTGCACCGTTCACGGCGCTGGCCGTGCCTCGTCGCGTCCGGCCCGGCCGCCGAGAGCGCTTCGGCCGGGTCCTTATGTCGTTGAGACGCGGATCATTGCCGGCCGCTCGGCGTGGCGGCCAGCCGAAGTGCCGACAGCCTGCGCCAGGAACTGTGGGCACGGGGTTGCGTCTGCGCAACATGGCTAGTGCCCGCTGCGGCCATGCAAGCCCTTGGCAAGGCGGGATTTGCCCGGCGTGCATCAGCTAAATGCAGGCGAAAATAGTCTGTAGAAAATATATTGTCGAACAAAAGTTTGAAGGTGTCGTTACAATAGCCGCCAATTACGGGGCCGGTGCGTCCCGCGCAAACTCACAGAGGAATGTCGACATGTCTTTCGAGGTGCTAGCCCATCCCCAAACCGCCCTGCGCGACGCGATCACCGCCGCCTACCGCCGCGACGAGCGCGAGTGCGTGCAGACCATCCTCGCCCAGGCCGCGATGCCGGCCGAGCAGGTGAAGTCGGTGCAGGATCTGGCACGCCGGCTGGTGTCCCGGGTGCGCGAGCAGCGCACCAAGTCGAGCGGCGTCGACGCGCTGATGCATGAGTTCTCGCTGTCGAGCCAGGAAGGCGTCGCGCTGATGTGTCTGGCCGAGGCCTTGCTGCGCATTCCCGACCGCGCGACCGCCGACAAGCTGATTCGCGACAAGATCAGCCGCGGCGACTGGCGTGCACACCTCGGCAACAGCAGCTCGATGTTCGTTAACGCGGCGGCCTGGGGTTTGCTCGTCACCGGCAAACTGGTGTCCTCGCACAGCGAGCAGGGGCTGTCGAGCGCGATCACCAAGCTGATCGCCAAGGGCGGCGAGCCGCTGATCCGTAAGGGTGTGGACCTTGCGATGCGCATGCTCGGCAAGCAGTTCGTCACCGGCGAGACCATCGAAGAGGCGCTCGCCAACGGCCGCGAGCGCGAGGCGCGCGGTTACCGCTTCTCTTATGACATGCTCGGTGAAGCGGCGATGACCGAAGCCGATGCGCAGCGCTACTTTAACGACTACGTGATGGCGATCCACGCCATCGGGAAAGAGTCGGCCGGCCGCGGCGTGTTTGAGGGCCCGGGTATCTCGGTGAAACTGTCGGCGATCCACCCGCGCTACAGCCGCACCCAGCACGAACGCAGCATGAATGAGCTGCTGCCGCGCCTGAAGGAGCTGTTCCTGCTCGCCAAGCGCTACGACATCGGCCTGAATATCGACGCCGAAGAAGCCGACCGCCTGGAATTGTCGCTGGACCTGATCGAGGAGCTGGCGAATGATCCGGACCTGGCCGGCTTCAAGGGCATCGGCATCGTGGTGCAGGCGTACCAGAAGCGCTGCCCGTACGTGATCGACTACCTGGTCGACCTAGCGCGCCGCACCGGCAACCGCTTCATGGTGCGCCTGGTGAAGGGCGCCTACTGGGACGCCGAGATCAAGCGTGCGCAGGTCGACGGCCTGCCGGGCTATCCGGTCTACACCCGCAAGGTCTACACCGACGTGGCCTACCTCGCCTGCGCCAAGAAGCTCCTGGCCGCGCAGGACGCGATCTACCCGCAGTTCGCTTCGCACAACGCCTACACGCTGGCGGCGGTCTATCAGCTGGCGAACGGCCTCGACTATGAATTCCAGTGCCTGCACGGCATGGGCGAGACGCTGTACGACCAGGTGGTCGGTTCGGCCAACCTTGGCAAGGCCTGCCGCATCTACGCCCCGGTCGGCTCGCACGAGACGCTGCTGGCGTACCTGGTGCGCCGCCTGCTCGAAAACGGCGCGAACAGCTCGTTCGTGAACCGCATCGTCGACGAATCGGTGTCGATCGACGAGCTGATCGCCGACCCGGTGGCCGAAGCCGCCCGCCACGCCGGCGCGCCGCACAGCAAGATCGCGCTGCCGGTCGAGCTGTACGGACGCGGCCGCAAGAATTCCTCGGGTCTCGACCTGTCGAGCGAGCATGTGCTCGCCACCTTGCAGATCGGCCTGGAGGTCGCCGCCCGCCAGGATTGGCTGGCACAGCCGCTGCTCGGCAGCGGCGACGTGGCCGACGGTGAGCGCCAGCCGGTCACCAACCCGGCCGATCGCCGCGACGTGGTCGGGGCGGTGATCGAGGCGAGCGTCGCCCAGGTCGACGAGGCGCTGACCTTGGCCGAAGCGGCCGCGCCGCGTTGGGCCGCCACGCTGCCGACCGAACGCGCCGCCTGCCTCGAGCGGATGGCCGACGCGATGGAACACAACATCGCCACGCTGATGGGGCTGGCGGTGCGCGAGGCGGGCAAGACCCTGTCGAACGCGATCGCCGAAGTGCGCGAAGCGGTGGACTTCTGCCGCTACTACGCGCAGCAGGTGCGCAACGAATTCGCCAACGACAGCCACCCGGCGGTCGGCCCGGTGGTGGCGATCAGCCCGTGGAACTTCCCGCTGGCGATCTTCATCGGCGAAGTGGCCGCCGCGCTCGCCGCCGGCAACCCGGTGCTGGCCAAGCCGGCCGAACAGACCGCGCTGATCGCCTGCTACGCGGTGCGGCTGTTCCACGAGGCCGGCGTGCCGCGCGACGTGCTGCAGTTCCTGCCGGGTCGCGGCGAGACCGTCGGCGCGGCGCTGACCCGCGACGTACGCGTCAAGGGCGTGATCTTCACCGGCTCGACCGAGGTCGCGCAGCTGATCAACCGCACCCTGGCGCAGCGTAGCGAAGACGTGCCGCTGATCGCCGAAACCGGCGGCCAGAACGCGATGATCGTCGACAGCTCGGCCTTGCCGGAGCAGGTGGTGGCCGATGTGCTGTCGTCGGCGTTCGACTCGGCCGGCCAGCGCTGCTCGGCGCTGCGCGTGCTCTATCTGCAGAACGACGTCGCAGACAAGGTGGTGGCGATGATCAAGGGCGCGATGGACGAGCTGGTGGTCGGCGACCCGGCGCGGCTCGCCACCGACGTCGGCCCGGTGATCGACGCCGAGGCGCAGGGCAATCTGCTGCGCCATATCGAGCAGATGAAAGGCCAGGCGCGCAGCTGTCACCAGGTGACCCTGGGTGACGCGGCCGCGCACGGCACCTTCGTGCCGCCGACGCTGTTCGAGATCGACTCGATCAAGCTGCTGAAACGCGAGGTGTTCGGCCCGGTGCTGCACGTGGTGCGCTTCGAGGCGAACCAGCTCGACAAGGTGATCGCCGAGATCAACGCCACCGGCTACGGCCTGACCCACGGCGTGCACAGCCGCATCGATGAGACCATCGACACCATCTGCCGCGAGGTGAAGGCGGGTAACGTCTACGTCAACCGCAATGTGGTCGGTGCCGTGGTCGGCGTGCAGCCGTTCGGCGGCGAAGGCCTGTCCGGCACCGGCCCGAAGGCCGGCGGCCCGTTCTACCTGTACCGGCTGATTCGCCGCGCCGAGTGGGACGCCCGGTTGAAGGCGGCCAGTGCCCCGGTGGCGCTGCCGGGCCTGGATGCCCTGCACGCGGCGCTGCCGAGGCTGGCGCTGTCGCCGGCCGAGAAGACCGCCGAGGCCGAACGCATCGTCGCGCTGCGTGCCGCCACGCCGTTGGCCGAACAAGCGCTGCTGCCGGGGCCGACCGGCGAGAAGAACACCCTGTCGTTCGCGCCGCGCGGCCGCATCGGCATCGCCGGCGGCAGCCTACTCGAGCAGGTCAGCGCGCTGGCGGCGGTGCTCGCCACCGGCAACCGCGCGGTTATCGGCAAGGCCGAACCGTTGGCCGCCGAAGTGCGGCCGCTGAACGGCTGGGTCGAGCTCGCCGACGACGTGCTCGCCGCCGACATGGCCGCGCTGATCGTCCACGGCGACGCCGCCGCTCAGGCCGAGCTGCGCCGCCGCTTGGCTGCCCGCGACGGCGCGCTGCTGTCGCTGGTGGTGCCGCACGGCGCCGGCATCAACCTGCATCGCCTGGTGGTGGAGCGCGCGGTCAGCGTCAACACCACCGCGGCCGGCGGCAACGCCAGCCTGATGAGTCTGGCCGAGTAAGAGCCTGTTCAGAATCTGTTGCGAGCGGCCCTCAGCGGGGTGAAGAGCAGCGCAGAAACCGGAGTGGACGTGGTGTCCATGAGGATTTCGAGCAGCGCATGAGCCCCGATCAGGGCCGCGCAGTAAGATTATGAGCAGGTTCGAAGGGCCGTGCCGGGTTGGCCGAATGGACCGGCCCGGTCTTGGAGTGCCGGAAACCCTGGATCGCTGCGACGCAGCACGCCACAAGCGTGCGCGCCGTGGTATCCAAAATACCGGGTTTGCTTGTCAGACAAGGGCGGCATTGAAATAATGCCGCCAGCGTTTTACCGAAACGTCACACAAATCCAAGCCGCCGGGCGACGTATCCGGACGGGCAGGGGAAATCAACCAAGGTAGAGGAACGACGATGCACACTATCAAACTGGCTTCGCTTACCGTGGCAGTTGCTGCGGCTCTGGCTCTCTCCGCATGTGGCAAGAAGGAACAGCCGGCCGCCGGCGCGGCAGCGTCCGGCGCTGCCGCCGCCGCTGGCGAGACCGTGGTCAAGCTGGGCTTTGCCGCCCCGCTGACCGGCCCGCAGGCCCACTACGGCGAGGAGTACAAGAACGGCGTGACGCTGGCGATCGAAGACGCCAACGCCGAGAAACCGACCATCGGCGGCAAGCCGGTGAAGTTCGAACTCGACGCCCAGGACGACCAGGCCGATCCGAAGATCGCCACCCAGGTTGCGCAGAAGTTCATGGACTCCAAGGTGAGTGGCATCATCGGTCACTTCAACTCCGGTACCGCGATCCCTGCCTCGAAGATCTACTCGGACAACGGCGTGCCGATGATCGCGATGGCGACCGCGCCGACCTTTACCCAGCAAGGCTTCAAGACCACCTTCCGTTCGATGACCTCGGACACCCAGCAAGGCAGCGTGGTCGGCAAGTACGTGGTCGAGAAGCTCGGCTTCAAGAAGATCGCGATCGTCGACGACCGCACCGCCTACGGCCAGGGTCTGGCCGACGAATTCGAGAAGGCGGTGAAGGCGTCCGGCGGCACCGTGGTGAAGCGTGAGTTCACCAACGACAAGGCCACCGACTTCGCGGCGATCATCACCTCGATCAAGTCGGTGGGCCCGGACATGGTGTTCTACGGCGGCGCCGACGCGCAGTCCGCCCCGATGGCCAAGCAGATGAAGCGCCTGGGCGTGAAGTCCCCGCTGGTGTCGGGCGAAATGACCAAGACCCCGACCTTCCTGAAGCTGTCGGGCACCGACGGCGACGGCACCATCGCCTCGCTGGCCGGCCTGCCGCTCGAGCAGATGCCGAAGGGCAAGGACTACGAGTCCCGTTACAAGGCGCGTTTCAAGACCGACGTGGCCACCTACTCGCCGTACGGTTACGACGCCACCATGGCGATGATCGACGCGATGAAGCAGGCCAACTCGTCCGACCCGGCCAAGTACCTGCCGGTGCTCGCCAAGATCCAGCACTCGGGCGTGACCTCGAGCGAGTGGGCCTACGACGACAAGGGCGACCTGAAGAATGGCGGCATCACCCTCTACAAGGTCGAAAATGGCCAGTGGAAGGTGCTGGAAACGATCGGCGGCGGCAGTACCAAGATGGCTGCTGCATCGGCCGCCAAGTAAGCGTTTTGCCTTTCACGAAACGGCGCGGATCTCCGCGCCGTTTTTCTATTGCCCGCGTGGCCGCTACACTTACGGCCTGTACTCAGGAGAAAACCATGTCGACCGACCTTGCCGCGTTGATCCGCCGGCTGCCCAAGGTGGAACTGCACCTGCATATCGAGGGCTCGTTCGAACCGGAACTGATGTTCGCGCTGGCGCAGCGCAACGGCGTCGCGCTGCCGTACCCGAGCGTCGAGGCGCTGCGCGCCGCCTACGACTTCAGCAATCTGCAGTCTTTCCTCGATCTGTATTACGCCGGGGCCAATGTGCTGGTCACCGAACAGGACTTCTACGACCTGACCTGGGCGTATCTGGAGAAGGCCCGTGCCGATAACATCGTCCACACCGAAATCTTCTTCGACCCGCAAACGCACACCGCGCGCGGCATCGCGTTCGAGACGGTGTTGGATGGCATCCACCGCGCGCTCGAGGACGGCAAGGCGCGCTTCGGCATCAGCTACCGGCTGATCATGAGCTTCCTGCGCCATCTGTCCGAAGAGGACGGTTTCGCCACCTTGGAACAGGCGCTGCCGCATCTGGAGCGCCTCGACGGCGTCGGCCTCGATTCGAGCGAACAGGGCAACCCGCCGGAGAAGTTCACCCGGCTGTTCGAACGCTGCAAACAGCTCGGCCTGCCGCGCGTCGCGCACGCCGGCGAGGAGGGCCCGCCGGACTACGTCTGGCAGGCGCTCGACCTCTTGGACGTGTCGCGGATCGATCACGGCGTGCGCGCGCTGGAAGATGCCGCGCTGGTGCAGCGCCTGGTCGACACCGGCATGCCGCTGACGGTGTGCCCGTTCTCGAACGTGCGGCTGAAGGTGTTTGATAAGCTCGCCGACCACAACCTGAAGCAGCTGCTCGAGCAGGGGCTGGTGGCGACGGTGAACTCGGACGACCCGGCGTACTTCGGCGGCTACCTGCAGGACAACCTGCTCGCCTGTGCCGAGGTGCTGGGCCTGTCGCGCGACGAGGTGCTGACGCTGGTGAAGAATGGCTTTGCCGCCAGCTGGCTGTCCGCCGAGGACAAGGCGCGCTGGCTGGCCGAGGTGGACCGGCTGGCGGCGTAAGCATGAGCCGCCACGCCGCGTGGTGGTAAGCAAGACAAAAGGTTGGCCGAACGCGCTGTTCGGCCAACCTTTTTCATGGTGCAGATTCTTTGAGTCGCTAACAAAACCCAGCGTAGCGATCCCGGCTAGGCGTGCCTCCGAAGACAGTACACGGCGTACGGCAAGGCAGCACAACAACGCCGGGAGGGGTTTAGTTTCGCGGAAACTCGGCAACGCCTCGTTTTGTGAGTGACTCCTACAGGAACATCGCCAGCAGGCTCTCGCTATCGCTGACGGTGCAGTACTCGCCGTCCAGATTGGCCAGCGACAGCTGGTGGATGTCCTCGGCGCTCCAGTGCCGGCCGGTCAGGTCGGTGCGGTCGAAGGTGTAGCAGGCGTCGGCGGCGAGGAACACCTCGAAGCCGAGGTTGCCGGCCATTCGCACCGTCGCCTCGACCGAGTTGTTGGTGATCACGCCGCCGACCACCAGCGTGGTGATGTCGCGTTCGCGCAGCCACGCCTCCAGCTCGGTGCCGATGAAGGCGCTGTTCACCTGCTTGGCGAACACCGGCTCGTCGTCGAGCGGGGTGAAGCCCGCCTTGAACGCGTGCCACGGCTGGCCGGGGCGGTAGTACGACGCTTCCATCAGCGAGTCGTGGCGGATATGGACGACCGGATACGCCTGCTCACGCCAGTGCTGCAGCAGCGCCAGCAGGCGGTGTTCGGCATGCGGGTTGTTGCGCGTACCCCAGCTGGGGTGGTCGATCGCGCGTTGCATATCGATGATCAGCAGGGCGGGCGGGTTGGCTGTGCTCATGCGTGGCGATGTCCAATGGGGCAAGGTGTGAACCGTTGCGCCCCACCGGCAGGCGGGACACAACGGCCGGGGCTATTTGACGATGCCGATTTTCTTCAGAATCCAGAGCAGGATCACCGCGCCGAGCACGCCGAACGCCAGGCCCGCCAGCGAGAAGCTGCCTGCCTTCCAGGCGCTGCCGATGCCGAGCAGATCGCCGAACACCCAGCGGCCCAGGCTCGAGCCGACAATGCCGACGATCACGTTGGCGATGATGCCTTCGCTGGTGCCCATCACCTTGCTGGCCAGCCAGCCGATGATGCCGCCGACGATGATCGCGATGATCCATCCCATGATGCGCTCCTTAAGTTGCGGGTTGCGTACGCCTTAAGGGTATGACGAAAAACAAAAAACGGCCAAGTTGATAATGACAGAGGCTAGGTCTGGGCCGGCTCGACGCTGCAATGGTCGTCGTGGCAGGACAGCGCGTCGAGCAGGCGGCAGTCGTGCACCGCGTGGCCGTCGCAGAACGCCAGCTTGGTCAGTTCGTCGCGCATCTTGGTGAGGTCGGCGATCTTCGCCTCGACCTCGGCCAGGTGCTGGCGCGCCAGCTGATCGGCCTGCGCGCACGGTTCGTCCGGGTGGTGGGCCAGCGTCAACAGCGCGCGGATCTCGTCGATGGTGAAGCCGAGCTCGCGGCCGCGGCGGATGAAGTGCAGGCGATGCACTACGCCGGCCGGGTAGTGGCGGTAACCGCTGGCGCTGCGCGGCGGTGCTGGCAAGAGGCCGACCTTCTCGTAGTAGCGCACCGTCTCGACGTTGACCCCGGCGGCGCTGCCCAGTTGACCGATGGTGAGTGTTGGTTCCGGCATGGCTTGACCCTGTAGTGACTACAGGGTTCAGTATAGATAGTGTCCAGAAAAAAAGGGATACGCATGAAAGCCACTGAACGAGCTTCGCACCAGCCGCCGAGCCGCCTGCACAAGCCACAGGCGGCCTGCTGCGCCGGTCACGAATCGATTCCCGCCGAGGCGACGCCGCGCAACGGCTATCGCGCCGTCAATCCGGGCAAGCGTGCGCCGGTGCATCGCCACGATGATCATACTCACGACCACGACCACGACCACGACCACGACCATGGTCCGGCCGCGCCGGTGTACCACGGCCGTGCGCCGGAGGGCACACAGGCGCTGCGGCTGCGCATCGAGGCGATGGACTGCCCGACCGAAGAGCGGCTGATCCGCACCAAGCTCGAAGCGATGGACGGGGTGGCACGGCTCGACTTCAACCTGATCGAGCGCGAGCTGACCGTGCACCATCGGCGCGACGACATCGACGGCTTCTTCAGCGCGCTGGAGAGCCTCGGCATGCGTGGCCAGACCATCGCGGCCGACGCCCCGGCCGCCGAGCTGGCCCCGGCCCTGAGCCGTCGCGCCCAGTGGCTGCTGGCGATCAGCGGCGTCGCCGCGCTCGGCGCCGAGCTGTACGCGTGGGGCAGCGGGCAGGAGCGTGCCTGGCCGGTGCTGCTCTTGACCGTACTATCGGTCGCCAGCGCCGGCCTGCCGACGCTGAAGAAGGGCTGGATCGCACTGAAGAACCTCACTCTCAATATCTACTTCCTGATGACGTTGGCGGTGACCGGCGCGCTGATCGTCGGCAGCTGGCCGGAAGCGGCGATGGTGGTGTTCCTGTTCGCGCTGGCCGAAGCGATCGAGGCGCTGTCGCTGGAGCGCGCACGCAACGCGATCCGCTCTCTGACCGCGCTGGCACCCGATTCGGCCAACGTCTGGCAGGGCGGCGGCTGGGTCGACCAGCCGGCCGCTAATGTAGTGGTTGGCACGCGGGTACGGGTGCGCCCCGGCGAACGCGTGCCGCTCGACGCCCGGGTGCTGTCCGGCCAGGCGGCGCTCGACCAGGCGCCGATCACCGGCGAGAGTCTGCCGGTCGACAAGGCGGTCGGCGACCCGGTGTTCGCCGGCAGCATCGTCACCGACGGCGTGATCGAGACCGAAGTCACCGCTGCCGCCGGCGACAGCACCTTGGCGCGGATCGCCGCGGCGATCCAGGACGCGCAGGGTCAGCGCGCGCCGACGCAGCGCTTCGTCGATGCCTTCGCGCACTACTACACGCCGGTCGTGGTGCTGGTCGCGATCGCGGTGGCGCTGGCCGGCCCGCTGTGGCTCGGCGGCGCGTGGGGCGACTGGGTCTACCGCGCGCTGGTGCTGCTGGTGATCGCCTGCCCGTGCGCCTTGGTGGTCTCGACGCCGGTGACGGTGGTCAGCGGCCTCGCCGCCGCCGCGCGCCAGGGCATCCTGGTGAAGGGCGGGGTGTACCTGGAAAACGGCCGCAAGCTGAAGTCGGTGGCGCTCGACAAGACCGGCACGCTGACGCAGGGCAAGCCGGTGTTGGTCGATGTGATCCCATTCGGCGCGTTGCCGGCGGTCGAGGCCTTGCGCCTCGCGGCCAGCCTCGACGAGCATTCCACCCACCCGATCGCGCAGGCGGTGGTCAGCGGCTGGCGCGAACGGCTGCCGGGCGACACGCTGCGGCCGGTCGGCGACTTCGCCGCGCTGCTCGGCCGCGGCGTGGCCGGTCGGGTCGACGGCGCGTTGTGGCGGCTCGGCAACCATCGCCTGGTCGAGGAGCTGGGCATCTGCTCGCCGGTGCTGGAAGCGCGGCTCGAGGCGCTGGAGGGGCAGGGCAAGACCGCGATCGTGCTGTGCTCGGAAACCGCACCGCTGGCGATCTTCAGCGTCGCCGACAGCGTGCGGCCGGAGAGTCGTGCCGCGGTCGAGCAGCTGCACGCGCTCGGCGTCGTGCCGGTGATGCTGACCGGCGACAACCCGACCACCGCCCGTGTGATCGCCGAGCAGCTCGGCATCGCCGACGCGCGCGGCAATCTGCTGCCGGAAGACAAGCAGCAAGCGGTCGGCGAACTGAAGGCCCGCTACGGCCAGGTCGGCATGGTCGGCGACGGCGTCAATGACGCGCCGGCGCTGGCACGCGCCGACATCGGCTTCGCGATGGGGGCGGCCGGCACCGCCACCGCGCTCGAGACCGCTGACGTGGCGATCATGGACGACGACCCGCGCAAGCTCGCGCTGTTCGTGCGGCTGTCGCACGCCACCGCCAGGGTGCTGAGCCAGAACATCACGCTGGCGCTCGGCATCAAGGCGGTGTTCCTGCTGTTGGCGATCGCCGGCGACGCGACGCTGTGGATGGCGGTGTTCGCCGACATGGGCGCTAGCCTGTTGGTGGTGTTCAACGGCCTGCGGCTGCTCAGCCTCGGCCGCGTGGAAGCCTGATAAGCCTGCCTTAGGCCGACGCCGAATGGGTTGGCCTGCTAAGCGCCGCTAACAAAACCCTCTCGGCGTTGTTGCCCTGCCTTGCCTTGCCTACTCCTTGTACTGTCTGCGGCAGGGCGATGAGCAGGATCGCTTCGCTGGGTTTTGTCAGCGGCTCTTAGGCGGCAGCCATGAAAAAAGCCGAACCATTACGGTTCGGCTTTTTGTCAGTTGGGCGCAGTCCGTTACCGGGCGTTGCGCAGCGCGTTGATGCGGTCTTCCAGCGACGGGTGCGAGCTGAACAGCGAGCGGAAGCCGCCGTTGATGCCCATCGCCTGCATTTGCGATGGCAGTTGCGCCGGCTCGTGCTGGGCGCGCAGCCGCTCCAGCGCGGCGATCATCTTGTTGCGGCCGGCGATGGTGGCGGCGCCGGCGTCGGCGCGGAATTCGCGCTGGCGGCTGAACCACATCACGATGATGCTGGCGAGGAAGCCGAGCAGGATCTCGCAGACGATGCTGGTGACGTAGTAGGCCATGCCCGGCGCGCTGTTGCCGCCTTCCTCGTTGTTATTGCCCGACAGTGCACGGTCGACCGCGTAGGCGACCACTTTCGAGATCGCGATCACGAAGGTGTTCACCACGCCCTGGATCAGCGCCAGCGTCACCATGTCACCGTTGGCGACGTGGCTGATCTCGTGCGCCAGCACCGCCTCGACCTCGTCTTCGGTCATGTTGTAGAGCAGGCCGGTGCTGACCGCGACCAGCGAGTTGTTCTTGCCCGGGCCGGTGGCGAAGGCGTTGACCTCCGGCGAGTCGTAGACCGCGACTTCCGGCATCGCGATGCCGGCGGCCAGCGCTTGGCGCTGCACAGTGTTCATCAGCCAGGTTTCGGTCGGGTTGCGCGGCTTTTCGATCACCTGCGCGCCGGTCGACATCTTGGCCATCCACTTGGACATGAACAGCGAGATGAAGGCGCCACCGAAGCCGAACACGGCGGCAAAGCCGATCAGCGCGGTGAAGTTCATGCCATTGGCGGTGATGAAGCGGTTCACGCCGAGCAGCGACGCGGTGATGCTCAGCACCACCATCACGGCGATGTTGGTCAACAGAAAAAGGACGATGCGTTTCATATAAGAAGAATCCTGTCTAGAGGGAATGGTGAAATGCGAAGGGGCAGACAGGTTCGACTTATAGGCGCAGCGGCAGGCGCGGGCGCAGCCCTAGGGGCAGTGCGAACAGCACCAGCTCGTGGCGCGACAGGATGTGGCTCGCCGGGCTCGGCGGCCTGAAACATAGCCGGTACAGCACCGCCGCCAGCGAGCGGTGGCCGACCACCAGCCGCGCCAGTTGGCGCAGCGGCGCGAAGGCGTTGTTCAGCACCAGCCACGGGCAGCACAGCAGGCACCAGCCGGCCACGACCAACAGCCACAGCTCCTGGTCCGGCAGCAGGCCGGTCAGCGAGGTGAGGCTGTCGTCCAGTGGCAGCGGCTGCCGGGAGACGCTGGAAGTCTGGGTCATGGTGCTAAAATGGTGGTTTTGCAGGGTTTTTCAAGCGGCCGCCATGGTAGCACGGCGCCGCGTGACCGCGCCGTCTTTCCAAGTTTGCCGGTTCGGCCTTAAGCTTGCGCATTACTCATACCGTGGAAAGCCCGTGGACGTTCTGATAGTACTGCTGCTGATTGCCATCAATGGCGTGTTTGCCATGTCCGAAATCGCCCTGGTTTCGTCGCGCAAGGTCCGGTTGCAGCAGTGGGCCGACGAAGGCAACCGCAGCGCCGCGATCGCGCTGAAACTGTCCGGCGAGCCGACCCGCTTCCTGTCCACCATCCAGATCGGCATCACCTCCACCGCCATCCTGTTGGGAGTGTTCGGCGAAGCGGCGATCGCCGCCGAGTTGGCCGAATGGATGCGCGGCTTTCCGGCGCTGGCCAGTTACGCCGACCCGGTTTCCACTGCGGTGATGGTAGCCATCATTACCTTCTTCTCGCTGATCTTCGGCGAACTGGTGCCTAAGCGCATCGCGATGCACAACCCGGAGATGATCGCCACCGTGGTGGCGAGGCCGATGCGCTATCTTTCCAAGGCCGGCGCGCCGCTGGTCAAGCTGCTCAGCCTGACCACCGATACCATTTTGCGCCTGATCGGCTCCGGCAAGAGCAAGGAGCCGTCGATCACCGAAGAGGAAATCCGCGGGCTGATGGAGCAGGGGGCCGAGGAGGGGGTGTTCGAGCGTGCCGAGCAGGAGCTGGTCGAGAACATCTTCCGCCTCGACGACCGCAAGCTCGCCTCGATCATGACGCCGCGCAAGGAGATCGTCTGCCTCGACATCGAGGACAGCGCCGATGATAACCACCGGCTGATGAGGGACAGCGGCTACTCGCGCTTCCCGGTGTGCAAGGGCAACCTCGATCAGGTAATCGGCATGGTCAGCGCCAAGGACCTGCTCAACTGCCTGCTGGCCGGCGAGACGATCGACCTGGCGCACACCGTCAAGCCGCCGCTCTATGTGCCCGGCACGCTGTCGCCGATGCAATTGTTGGAACAGTTCAAGAAGACCCGCACCCACATCGCGCTGGTGGTCGACGAGTACGGCGAGCTCGAAGGCCTGGTGACGATGAACGACGTGCTCGAAGCGATCGTCGGCGACCTGCCGGAGGCGGACCTGTCCGACGAGGACGAGATCGTCGAGCGTCAGGACGGCAGCTGGCTGATCGACGGCATGCTGGCGATCGACCGCTTCAAGGAGCATTTCGACATCGACAGCCTGCTGCCCGGCGAGGACAGCGGTAGCATCAATACGCTCGGCGGCTTCGTGATGTACCAGCTCGGCCGGGTGCCGGCGCCGGCCGACCGCTTCGAGTGGCGCGATCTGGCGTTCGAGGTGATGGACATGGACAAGACCCGGGTCGACAAGGTGCTGGTGCGCCGTCTGCCGCCCGAGGAGCGGGCTCCCGTCGAGGGGGAGGGGCGCTGAGTGTCCCTGTATCTATATGATGGGCCGGGTGTAGACCCGGCCTTTTTCGTGTCGGGTTGCCGTGGAAAAAAAATGCCCCATCGGGGGCGACGGGGCGGAAAAACAAGGATGTCAGGATGTCCAGAATCCAGAACTGGTGAGACCACGCTGCAGGCGGCGAACGCGCCTTACGGGGGGAGGGCGCATCCGTTGGGGGGGGGGCCTGCAACGTGAATTTAGTATGCAACCTAGGCCGGGTGTCTCGTGCAGGTCTTTTATGGGACTTGTGTGACGGTATGTGACAGGCGGATGTTAATGGCTTATGGTAACGTACGTTAGTAATAAAAGTGCTGGCGCCGCTCGAGCGATCCTCGACTCGCGGACCACTCAGATACCAAGCACGAGGAATTCATGGAAAAGTTGTTGCCGGTTATCGCGCGCGAAACCATCACGATGCGCTGGGGCGATATGGACGCCATCGGCCATCTGAACAACACCTATTACTTCCGCTACCTGGAGCAGACTCGGCTCAATTGGCTGGAAAAGCTCGGCCACGACATCGACCCCGCCGGCGTCGGCCCGGTGATCGCCAGCACCGGCTGCAGCTTCCGCCGCGAGCTGACCTACCCGGCCACCGTGGTGGTGACGCTGGAACTGGAAAAGCTCGGCAAGAGCAGCCTGAAGCTGCGCCACCACTTCTATCGCGACGACGACCCGGACACGGTGTACGCCGCCGCCGAGGCGACGCTGGTGTGGGTCGACTACCAGGCCGGCAAGTCGGTGCCGATCCCGGACGACATCCGCGCGGTGATCGAACAAGCTGTTGCGGAGTACGAGGCGAGTTGCGTTTGATGGGGTAGTTTTTTCACTGTCACACTGCGGCGCTCAGCCCTGGCGCCGCATCAGCTTGCGGATCGCGAAGCGGCTGGGGTGCACCGCGTCCATCAGCGCGCGGCCTAAGGGTGCGACTTCGCCGTTGAGCTGTGCGGCGAGGATTTCTCCCGACAGCGGCGCGGTGATCAGCCCGCGCGAGCCGTGCGCGGCGTTGACGTACAGGCCCGGCTCGTAGGGGCAGACGGCCTCCGGCTGCGCCTTGGCGTCATTGGCCAGCTCGGCATACGTAGTGGCAAGCCGCTCGGGGCGCGCGACCGGGCCGACGATCGGCAGGTAGTCCGGGCTGGTGCAGCGGAACGCGGCGCGGCCAGTCAGACCGGCCGCATCGAGCGCATCGCCGCCGAGCGCGTCGTACAGCGCCGGCGCGAGTTCTGCCAGCATCGCCAGGTTCTCCCGGTGCTCCTCGACGTTGGCCGAAAGGTCGTCGCTGTCGAACTTGAAGCTCGCGCCGAAGCAATGTGTGCCATCGCGTACCGGCGAGACATAGCCCTCGCCGCACAACACGGCTTTCAATGCACGGCTTGCCGTAGTGGCCGGCGTCACCGACACCTGGCCGCGGATGCGTTTGAGCGGCAGATCGGCGGTGGCGGCGAAGCCGCGCGTGTCGGCGGCGCCGGCGAGCACCGCCACCGCCGCGCGCGCCAGCTCGCCGTCCTCGCCGAGCGCGCACCAGTCATCGTCGATTCGTTCCAGCCGCAACACCCCGGCGTGGGTCAGCACGCGGATGTTCGGGTGGCTCGCTAGCGCATTGACCAGCGTCGGCGGGTTGACCCAGCCGCCTTGTTCGAACCACAGCCCGCCATCCGTCAACGTAAGGCCGGCTAGCGCCGACGCCTCGGCCGCGTCGACCGCGCGCAGCACCGCGGGCGGCAGGCCGGCTTCGGCCAACTTGACCTGTTTGGCGGCGGTGGCCTCGTCCTGCGCCAGCTGCAGCACACCGCAGCGCTGCCAGGCGTCGCCCTGCGGCAGCATCGCGGCGAGTGTGCGCAGCGAGTAGCCGTAGCCGGCCAGCACCAGTTGGGTCAGCGGGGTGAAGTGCGCCGACAGCTTGGTGTACAGCACGCCCTGCGGGTTGCCGGACGCCTCCTGCGCGAGCGCGCCGTGGCGCTCCAGCAGCGTCACCTGCCAGCCGCGGATCGCCAGGCTGTGCGCGGTCGACGCGCCGGCTAGGCCGCCGCCGATCACCAGCGCGGTCTTGATGCCCGGCGCGGGCGGCGGCGCGTACCACGGTGCCTGCCAGCCGGTCTGCGGTTTCGCTACTAGCTCGCCGACGCTCATCTCGCGCTTGTGGCCGTAGCCTGCCACCTTGCGCACCGCGAAGCCGGCCGCGGCCAGGCCCCGCCGTACCGCGCCTGCGCTGGTGAAGGTGGCGAAGCTCGCGCCGGGCGCGGCGAGCCGCGCCATCTGGTCGAACAGCGGCTGCTGCCACATTTCCGGGTTCTTGGCCGGCGCGAAACCGTCGAGGAGCCAGGCGTCGATGCCGCGGCCGGCGCGCAGGTCGAGCTGCGGGTACATCGTGAGGGCATCGCCGATCGCCAAGGTCAGAGTGACCCTGCCGTCGTCGAACACGAAGCGGTGCCAGCCTGGGCTCAGCCAGTCGTACTGGGCCAGCAACGGCGCAGAGAACTCGGTCAGCTCCGGCCACAGCGCCAGCGCGCGTTCGAGGTCGGCTGGCGCGAGCGGGTACTTCTCGACGCTGACGAAGGCGAGCCGCGCTTCGGCCGGCGCGTGCTCGGCGAAGCACTGCCAGGCGGCGAGGAAGTTCAGCCCGGTGCCGAAGCCGGTTTCGGCGATGGTGAACGCCTCGCCCGGCGCCAGCGCGGCGAAGCGCTCCGGCAGGCGGTTGTTGGCGAGGAACACGTGGCGGGTCTCCGCCAGGCCGCTGGCGCGCGAGAAGTACACGTCGCCGAAGCGGGTGGAAGCGGGCAGCCCTTCGGACCAGTCGAGTTCGGCGTGATGGCTCATCAGGATTCGTGGGAAAAGTTGGCCGAACCCGGCAAGTTCGGCACGGTTACAGCGTCGCGGCGGCGGCGTCGAGCGCGTCCGGCGCGAGGCTCGTCAGGCTCAAGCGCGGCGCGGCGGCCAGCTGCGGATAGTGCTGGTTCATCGAGCGGAAGTAGAGCGGGTCGTAATGGCGCACCAGCAACTCCTCGACCAGCGCCGCGAAGCGCCCCTCGCGCGCCATCGCGTACCACGCTTCGAGATCGCGGTTGGCGTACACGCCCTTCAGGAAGCCGAGCTGGCGGATCAGGCTGTCCGGGTCGTTCAGGTAGAAGTCGTAATCCTCGCAGAGGAAGCGCACCCGCTCGGCCATCGGCACCTCGACCATCAGGCAGGCGCTGTCGTGCATCCGCGCGAACAGCGCATCCGGCAGCGACACGAAGCCGATGCGCTTGCTCTCGGCCTCGACGAATACCGGGCGTGCCGGGTCGAGCGCTTCGATCGCGGCCAAGAGTTGCGAGTCGAAGCCCTTCTGCGCCGGCTGCGGTTCGTCCGGCAGCTTGCCGAGCACCGAGCCGCGGTGGCGCGCCAGGCCTTCCAGGTCGAGCACTTGGTGGCCGGTGCGTACCAGCGCCGCCAAGAGCCGGCTCTTGCCCGAGCCGGTCGGCCCGCACACCACACGCAGGTCGAGCTGGCTCGGGCGTTCGGCCAACTTCGCCATTACCTCGTGGCGGTACGCCTTGTAGCCGCCCTCGAGTTGGTGCGCCCGCCAGCCGATCTGCGCGAAGATGATCGCGGTGGCGGCGCTGCGCTGGCCGCCGCGCCAACAATAGATCAGCGGCCGCCAGTCTTTTGGCCGATCATGAAAACGCTCCTCGATGTGGCGGGCGATGTTCCTCGCCACCAGCGCGGCGCCGATCTTGCGCGCCTCGAACGGCGACACCTGCTTGTACAGCGTGCCCACGCGTACCCGCTCCTCATCGTCCAGCACCGGGCAGTTGATCGCACCGGGCAGGTGATCCTCGGCGAATTCCGCCGGCGTGCGCACGTCGATGATCTCGTCAAACTGGGTACGTTGTGCTACGTTCGCGACCTTGAATAGCATGCTGGGAATGGGGTAAGCCATGTCGGAAATCAAATTGACGCAATTGTCTCACGGTGGCGGTTGCGGCTGCAAAATCGCGCCGTCGGTGCTGGAGACCATCCTGTCCGGCGTCAAGGAGAAGATGGCGTTCCCGAACCTGCTGGTCGGCGCCGAAACCAGCGACGACGCGGCGGTCTACCAGCTCAACGCGAGCCAGGCGATCGTCGCCACCACCGACTTCTTCATGCCCATCGTCGACGACGCCTACGACTTCGGCCGCATCGCCGCGACCAACGCGCTGTCCGACATCTATGCGATGGGCGCGACGCCGATCATGGCGCTGGCGATCGTCGGCATGCCGGTCAACGTGCTGCCGGTCGAGACGATCAAGGCGATCCTCGACGGCGGCGAATCGGTCTGCCACGCGGCCGGCATTCCGCTCGCCGGCGGCCACTCGATCGACTCGCCCGAGCCGATCTACGGCCTGGTCGCGCTCGGCGTGGTGCACCCGAAGGAGCTCAAGCGCAATAGTGAAGCGAAGGCCGGCGACGTGCTGATCCTCGGCAAGGGCCTCGGCGTTGGCGTGCTGGCGCAGGCGATGAAGAAGGGCCTGCTGTCCGACGCCGGCTACGCCGAGCTGATCTCCACCACCACCAAGCTCAATACCGTCGGTGCCGAGCTCGCGCCGCTGGACGGCGTGCACGCACTCACCGACGTGACCGGCTTCGGCCTGGTCGGCCACCTCTTGGAGCTGTGCCGCGGCGCCGGCCTGACCGGCATGGTCGAGATGAACAATGTACCGATCCTGGCCGAGGCGCTGCCCTTGGCCGAACAGGGCATCGGTCCGGGCGCGATCGAACGCAATATGGACAGCTTCGGCGACGGCGTGAAGTTCGGCTCGAACATCGCCGAGTGGCAGCGCCGCCTCTTGGTCGACCCGCAGACCAGCGGCGGCCTGTTGGTGTCGGTGGCGCCGGAGGCGGCCGACGAGGTGTTGGAGCGGTTCTGGAAGGCGGGCTTCGCCTACGCGGCCAAGATCGGCCGGCTCGAGCACGGTACACCGCACGTCGAAGTGCGCTGAGTAGCGACCGGATAAGGCGGCAGGGCATGGCCCTGCCCGAAGCCAGCAAAAACACACGCCGCCAGGGCCCAAGCCCGGCGGCGTTTTTGCGATAATGGCCTTCTACAAAGGAGGCGATACCATGAAAACAATTACCCTCGACGGCCGGGCGCTGCCGGTTTCCAACCTGTTCTGCATCGGCCGCAACTACGCGGCGCACGCGGCGGAACTCGGCAACGCGGTCGAGACCGAACCGATGGTGTTCCTGAAACCGACCTCGGCGCTGCTCGACGAGAGCCAGCCGATCGTGCTGCCCGACTACTCGCACGACGTGCATCACGAGTGCGAGCTGGTGCTGCTGGTCGGCGAGGGCGGCGACGACATCCCGGCCGACCGGGCGCTGTCGCATATCGCCGGCTACGGCATCGGCCTCGACCTGACCGCGCGCGACGTACAGAGCGTCGCCAAGCAGAAGGGCCACCCATGGGCCAAGGCGAAGGGTTTTCGCGGCGCCGCCTGCGTGTCCGACTTCGTGTCGGCGAGCCTGGTGCGCGACCCGCAGTCGCTCGGTTTCTCACTCAACGTCAACGGCGAAACCCGCCAGACCGGCAACACCTCGCTGATGCTGTTCCCGGTCGCGCAGCTGGTCAGCTACCTGTCGCACATCTACGGCCTGACCGCCGGCGACCTGATCTTCACCGGCACGCCGGAAGGCGTCGCGGCGATCCAGCCGGGTGACCGGCTCGAGCTCGATCTGCACGGCCTGGTGCGGGCCAGCTTCACGGTGGCGGCATGAAAAAGCCAGCAGTTGAGCAGGACGACGGCAAGGTCCGTCTCGACAAGTGGCTGTGGGCGGCGCGCTTCTTCAAGACACGCGCGCTGGCCAACGAGGCGATCGAACTCGGTCGCGTCTATGTCAACGGCGACCGGGTCAAGGCGTCGCGCAATGTGCGCGAGGGAGATCTGCTCGAACTGCGCCTGAACCAGCTCGAGTACAAGGTGACGGTGCTGGCGCTCGCCACCTTGCGTCGCCCGGCCAAGGAGGCGGTGCTGCTCTACAGCGAGGACGAGGCGGTGCGCCTCGCCCGAGAAGAGAAGCAGGAGTTACTTAGGGCCGAGCGCGCCAGCTTCCCGCACGGCGACGGCAAGCCAACCAAGAAGGCGCGGCGCGATATCCAGCGCTTCAAGTCGGGCTTCGGCGACTGACCCTTCCGGCTTGGTCGAAGCGTGCTGTCGACCAAGCCGCCAAGCCTGCCGCTGCCGAGCTGGCACCTTTCCTTTATCTTTATTTCTCTTTGCGGTGCCGCTCGGCGCCTTCGAATTCCCGTTATTAGCCTCTTCAGTCGCGAGCGTGGTCCTGTCTGGCTGGTAGTGCGTGATACTAGGATAGCGGTCACACTTGTTCCAGTACTAAGGCCATCCTACAGTGAACCCACTGCCAACCTTGACCGATGCGGCACGAGTGCCGGCTTTGCTCGGGGAGGCTGTGGTAGCGGGCTATCGTTCTGCCTGGCGTGAAACCGCGGCGCATCGGCCCCAGCCGTGATTGCCACCTGCTAGCCGCTCAAATCCTGATAGATTTGAAGTAGGAGCAAGCGTTTGATCCGGCAGCTGAAAACGCCTTGCGCGGCGCAGCAAACCGCGCTTGCCGACTGTTAAAACGCTATGACAGAATGAGTTTTGAAAGAAGTTTGCAATCCATCGATAAGACGAAGAGACCTATGACTGCGCAAACCCTCTACGACAAGCTCTGGTCGAGCCACGTCGTACGCGAGGAGGACGACGGTACCGTCCTGCTCTACATCGACCGGCACCTGGTGCACGAAGTGACCAGCCCGCAGGCCTTCGAGGGCCTGAAACTGGCGAACCGGCCGCTGTGGCGCAAGGACTCGATCGTGTCCACCGCCGACCACAACACCCCGACCGACCACTGGGACGAGGGCATCAAGGACCCGATTTCGCGCCAGCAGGTGGAAACGCTCGACGCGAACATCAAGGCCTTCGGTGCGCTGGCCTACTTCCCGTTCAAGGACCATGGCCAGGGCATCGTCCACGTGATGGGCCCGGAACAGGGCGCCACGCTGCCGGGCATGACCGTGGTGTGCGGCGACTCGCATACCTCGACCCACGGCGCATTCGGTGCGCTGGCGCACGGCATCGGCACCTCCGAGGTCGAACACGTGATGGCCACCCAGTGCCTGGTCGCGAAGAAATCCAAGAACATGCTGGTGCGTGTCGACGGCAAGTTGGCCGAAGGCATCACCGCCAAGGACGTCGCGCTGGCGATCATCGGCAAGATCGGCACCGCCGGCGGTACCGGCTACGCGATCGAGTTCGGCGGCGAGGTGATCCGCGGCCTGTCGATGGAAGGCCGGATGACGCTGTGCAATATGGCGATCGAAGCCGGTGCCCGCTCGGGTCTGGTCGCGGTCGACGACAAGACTGTCGATTACGTGAAAGGCCGCCCGTTCGCGCCGAAGGCCGAACAGTGGGGCGCCGCGGTCGCCTACTGGGGTACCTTGCACTCGGACGACGGCGCCGCCTTCGACAAGGTGGTCGAGCTCGACGGCAGCGCGATCCAGCCGCAAGTGACCTGGGGCACCTCGCCGGAAATGGTGGTCAGCATCGGCGATCGCGTGCCGGACCCGGAGACGGAAGCCGACCCGGTCAAGCGCGAAGGCATGAAGCGCGCGCTCGCCTATATGGGTCTGGCGGCCAATACCCCGATCAGCGAGATCCCGGTCGACATCGTGTTCATCGGTTCCTGTACCAACTCCCGCATCGAAGACCTGCGCGAAGCCGCCGCGGTGGCGCGCGGCCACCAGAAGGCCGCCAGCGTCAAACAGGTGCTGGTGGTGCCGGGCTCGGGCCTGGTCAAGGAAGAAGCCGAGCGCGAAGGCCTCGACAAGATATTCGTCGCCGCCGGCTTCGAATGGCGTGAGCCGGGCTGCTCGATGTGCCTGGCGATGAACGCCGACCGGCTGCTGCCGGGCGAGCGCTGCGCGTCCACGTCTAACCGCAACTTCGAAGGCCGTCAGGGCCAGGGCGGTCGTACCCACCTGGTCAGCCCGGCGATGGCCGCGGCGGCGGCGATTGCCGGTCATTTCGTCGATGTTCGCCAGTTCTAGGCGCGTTTTGCGCGGCGTGCTGCCGCTGGCCTGCGTCTTGCTGCTGGGTGCCTGCCATACCATGCAGGGGCTGGGCCAGGATGTTCACCAGGGCGGCGAAGCCGTCGGCCAAGCGCTGCATCGCAGTGGCGAGGCGGTCGGCCGCGCGGTGCAGCGAGGCGGCGAAGCGGTATCGGATACCGCGAAGCGCGTCGGCAACAAGATCGACGATGCGGTGCGTCCAAGTTCGCCGGCCCCGGTGGTAGACGGCACGCAGACTTCGCAAAGCCATTAACGTTTTTGGGGGGCTTGGCCCTACAGGAATCATGAGAGCATTTACCACGCTGAACGGGCTTGTGTGCCCGCTCGATCGCGCCAACGTCGACACCGACGCGATCATCCCGAAGCAGTTCCTCAAGTCGATCAAGCGCTCGGGCTTCGGTCCGAACCTGTTCGACGAATGGCGCTACCTCGACCACGGCGAGCCGGGCATGGACAACAGCACCCGCCCGCTCAACCCGGACTTCGTGCTGAACTTCCCGCGCTACAAGGGCGCCGAAGTGCTGCTGGCGCGCGAAAACTTCGGCTGTGGCTCGAGCCGCGAGCACGCGCCGTGGGCGCTGGAAGACTACGGCTTCCGCGCGGTGATCGCGCCGAGCTTCGCCGACATCTTCTTCAACAACTGCTACAAGAACGGCCTGCTGCCGATCGTGCTGCCGGCCGATGCGGTCGACCAGCTGTTTAGCGAGGCCGAGGCGAGCGAAGGCTACCAGCTGACCATCGACCTGGCCGCGCAGACGGTGACCACCACGTCGGGCCAGTCGTTCGGCTTCGACATCACCGCGCACCGCAAGCACTGCCTGCTCAACGGCCTCGATGAAATCGGCCTGACCTTGGCGCACGCCGACGAGATCAAGGACTTCGAAGCGAAGCGCCGCGCCGCGCAGCCGTGGTTGTTTGCCTGAGATGGCCGGCAGCTCACGGCTTAACCTGGCCGATATCCCGTTCGGGGTGACCGACTGGGCGACGGTGCCGGTCGCCGAGCATGCCGGCGAGACCGGTATGGCGTACTGGCAGACGCTCGACGTCGGCACGGTGCGGCTGCGCCGCGTCACCTATTCGCCGGGCTATCTCGCCGACCACTGGTGCCGGCGCGGCCATGTGCTGCTGGTGCTGGCCGGCGAACTGCACAGCGAGCTGGAAGACGGCCGGCGTTTCGTGCTGAGTGCCGGGATGAACTACCAGGTGCAGCACGACGGCGAGGCGCATCGCTCCTCGACGCCGACCGGCGCGACGCTGTTCATCGTCGATTGAGTCACCACTAGCCCAGGGCAGGAGGGGCGATGAAGCAGGGCCTGATGACCTGGCTGTATCGCCACCCGCTCTGGGCGTTCTGCTTGATGGGCGTAAGCTTCCTGCTGTTCGGCGGCGCGTCGGTCAAGCTGGTGCTGCTGCTGAAGCTGAACTTCGACCTGTGGGTCGACGTCGGTTGGCAGGCGGCGATGGACGGGGCGCTGCGCCAGTTGTTCGAGTTGCTGCTGTCCGGCTGTGGCGCGATGGTCGCCTACATCGTATTCAAGTGTTGTGAGAAGGTGCTGGTGGAAACGCTGACCCGTCGCGGCACGTCCCACAATATAAAGACAAAGAGAGAATCATCATGAAAATTGCAGTCCTGCCGGGTGACGGCATCGGTCCGGAAATCATCGCCCAGGCGCGTCGCGTGCTCGACGTGTTGAAGTCGGACGGCCTGAAGATCGAGCTGGAAGAGGCGCCGATCGGCGGCGCCGGCTACGACGCCTACGGCCAACCGTATCCGGAAGTGACGCAGAAGCTGGCGCGCGAAGCCGACGCGATCCTGCTCGGTGCGGTCGGCGGCCCGGCTTACGACAACCTCGACCGTCCGCTGCGCCCGGAGCGCGGCCTGTTGGCGATCCGCAAGGACCTGAACCTGTTCGCCAACCTGCGCCCGGCGATCCTGTACCCGGAACTGGCCAACGCGTCGACCCTGAAGCCGGAAGTGGTGTCGGGCCTCGACATCATGATCGTGCGCGAACTGACCGGCGACATCTACTTCGGCCAACCGCGCGGTATCCGGACCAATGAGGCCGGCGAGCGCGAAGGCTTCAACACCATGCTGTACAGCGAGAGCGAGATCCGCCGCATCGCTCATGTCGCGTTCGGCATCGCGCAGAAGCGCCAGAAGAAGCTGTGTTCGGTCGACAAGGCCAACGTGCTGGAGACCACCGAGTTCTGGAAGGAAATTTTCATCGACGTGGCGCGCGAGTACCCGGACGTGGCGCTGTCGCACATGTACGTCGACAACGCCGCGATGCAGCTGGTGCGCAATCCGAAGCAGTTCGACGTGATGGTGACCGGCAACATCTTCGGCGACATCCTGTCGGACGAAGCCTCGATGCTGACCGGTTCGATCGGCATGCTGCCGTCGGCGTCGCTCGACGCCAACAACAAGGGCCTATACGAGCCGTCGCACGGCTCGGCGCCGGACATCGCCGGCAAGAACCTGGCCAACCCACTGGCGACCATCCTGTCCGCCGCGATGATGCTGCGTTACACCTTCGGCCTGGAAGAGGCGGCGCAGCGCGTCGAGAACGCGGTGAAGGCGGTGCTGAAGCAGGGCTACCGCACCGGCGACATCTTCGAGGAGGGCTGCGAGAAGGTCAGCTGCTCGGGCATGGGCGACGCCGTCGTCGCCGCACTATAAGTTGGCCGAACATGCCCTTGCCCCCGTCACTGAAGATCCGGCGCGCTCGTCCCGAGGACGCCCAGCATCTGGCCGAGATGGCCTCGCAGCCGAGGGCGCGGGCCGGCACGCTGCTGATGCCGTATCCCGAGTCGGAGCGTTGGGCCGGCTGGCCGGGCAGCTGCGAGCCGATCGACTTGGCGCTGGTCGCCGAGGTCGACGGCCTCGCGGTCGGGCATGCGGTGCTGTTTCCCGAGGAGGCGTCGCCCGCTCGTCGGCATGTACGCAGCCTGGCGCTGGGATTGGTGGATCATTACCAGGGGCAGGGCATCGGCGCGGCCTTGCTGGCGGCGCTGATCGACTACTGCGACCGCTGGCTGAACGTGGGGCGGCTGGAGCTGACCGCTTTTTCCGACAACGAGGCGGCGCTGGCCTTGTATCGGCGATTCGGCTTCGAGGTCGAGAAGCAGATGCACGGAGACGCGTTCCGCGCCGGTGGCTGGCCCAACTCGCTGTCGATGGCCCGTTTCAACCCGGCCTGGCAATGGCCTGAGGCGCCGGCAACAACACCGGCTGAGCCGGCGGCACCGCTGGTGTTGCAGGGTGAGGTGCAATTGCGTCGCGCCTCGCCCGACGATGCCGAGGCGCTGGCGGCGATGTTCGACGATGTCGCCACCACCGGCGGTACCATGCAGATGCCGTATGCCAATCTGGCCCTGTGGCAGCGGCGGCTGAGCAATCAGCCGGAGGGCAGGCTGATGCTGGTCGCCGAACAGGGCGGCGTGGTGGTCGGCTGCGCCGGCCTGCACCGTGATTCGCCGGCCGTGGCCCGCCAGCATGTGCGCAGCGTCGGAATCACCGTCGCACCGGGCGCGCAGGGACGCGGCATCGGTCGGCGGCTGCTGGCCGAATTGATCGATTACGCCGACAATTGGGCGAACATCGGCCGGCTAGAATTAACGGTGAACACAGACAACGCGGCGGCGATCCATCTGTATCGTTCGCTGGGTTTCGAGCGGGAAGGAACGCTGCGGCGCTATACCTTCCGCAACGGACAATGGAAAGACGTGCACGCGATGGCTCGACTATCGCCACGGTTTTCCCGAGAATTGGATCAAATAGGTCAATAGCTGTATTCATCAGGAGAAGTATCGTGAGAGTAGGTTTTGTAGGCTGGCGCGGCATGGTCGGTTCGGTGCTGATGCAGCGCATGCTGGAAGAGAACGATTTCGCCCACGTGTCCGAGCCGGTGTTCTTCACCACCTCGAACGTCGGCGGCAAGGGCCCGGCGATCGGTCGTGACGTGCCGCCGCTGAAGGACGCGAAGAGCATCGACGAACTGAAGGCGATGGACGTGATCATCACCTGCCAGGGCGGCGACTACACCGGCGAGGTGTTCCCGAAGCTGCGCGCCGCCGGTTGGCAAGGCTACTGGATCGACGCCGCGTCGACGCTGCGCATGGATGACGACGCGATCATCATCCTCGACCCGGTCAACCTGAACGTGATCCAGGACGGTCTCAGCAAGGGCGTGAAGAACTACGTCGGCGGCAACTGCACCGTCAGCCTGATGCTGATGGCGCTGGGCGGTCTGTTCCAGAACGACCTGGTCGAATGGGCGACCTCGATGACCTACCAGGCGGCCTCGGGCGCCGGTGCGCAGAACATGCGCGAGCTGATCAGCGGCATGGGCGCGATCCACGCCCAGGTGGCCGACAAGCTGGCCGACCCGGCGTCGGCGATCCTCGACATCGACCGCAAGGTCGCCGAGTTCATCCGCTCCGACGACTTCCCGAGTCAGCATTTCGGCGTGCCGCTGGCCGGCAGCCTGATCCCGTGGATCGACAAGGACCTGGGCAACGGTCAGTCGAAGGAAGAATGGAAGGGCGGCGTCGAGACCAACAAGATCCTCGGCCGCTCGAACAGCCCGGTGCCGATCGACGGCCTGTGTGTACGCGTCGGCGCGATGCGCTGTCACAGCCAGGCGCTGACCATCAAGCTGAAGAAAGACGTGCCGCTCGACGAGATCGAAGCGATGCTCGCTTCGGCCAACCCGTGGGCCAAGGTGGTGCCGAACACCCGCGAGGACAGCATGTGCGACCTGAGCCCGGCCGCCGTCACCGGCACGCTGGTGACCCCGGTCGGCCGTCTGCGCAAGCTGGCGATGGGTGGCGACTATCTGTCGGCGTTCACCGTCGGTGACCAGCTGTTGTGGGGTGCGGCCGAACCGCTGCGTCGCATGCTACGCATCCTGATCGAGCGTTAAGCGGGTAAAATAGCCTCATCCCGTAAGACGGGCGGCCTTCGGGTCGCCCGTTTGCCATTTCAGACTAGGATTCAAGGGCTGCCCGCGCGGCCTTGATCGTTTATCGATGACAGGAACGCTCATGTCCCACTCTCTGCAAATCGCCGTAGTCGGCGCCCAAGGCCTGGTCGGCCAGGCCTTGCTCGACCTGTTGGCCGAACGCAATTTCCCGTCGGCGCATGTGTTTGCGGTCGACGTCGGCGATCAGGCCGGCAACACCGTCGGCTTCGGCCATCTCGATATCGAGGTGCACGGCCTCGACGAGTTCGATTTTAGCAACGTCGGCTTGGCGTTCTTCGTCGCCGGCAGCGAGGTAGCGCGCGAATGGGCGCCGCAGGCGCGCGCCGCCGGGGCGACCGTGGTCGACTTCTCCAGCGCGTTCCGCCACGCCGACGACGTGCCGCTGGTGTTCCCGCCGGCCAACGCCGCCGCGCTCGACGGCCTCGAGGCTGCCGGCCTGGTGGCCGTCCCCAACTGTACCGTCAGCCCGCTCGCCTGGGCGATGGCGCCGTTCGCCGAACTGGGGCTCGAGCGTGTCACCGTGTCGACCTATCAGTCGGTATCGGGCAGCGGCCAGCCGGCGCTGGAAGAGCTGGCGAGCCAGACCACCGCGCTGTTCGGCCAACGCGAGTACGAGAGTAACGTCTACGCCAAGCGGATCGCCTTCAACCTGCTGCCGCAGATCGGCGCGGTCGGCGAGGACGGCCTGGCCGAGGAGGAGCGCTCGGTGGTCGAGGAATTGAAGATACTGTTCGGCCAACCCGAGCTTGCCGTCGAGGCGAGCTGTGTGCGCGTGCCGATGTTCTTCGGCCACGCCTGGGCGGTGACGATCGCCACCGCCGACGAGCTGAGCGTCGACGAGGCGCGCCAGCGCTTCCTGAAGGCCGGCCTGATGCTGGTCGACGATCCCACCGAGCCGGCCGGCTACGCGACGCCGATGGAAGTGGCGGGCAGCAGCACCGTCTGCGTCAGCCGGGTGCGCCGCAACGCCAACGGCAGCCTGAGTTTCTGGGTCACCGCCGACAACGTCCGCGCCGGCGCCGCGCTGCCGTGCCTGATGATCGCCGAGTGGCTGATGCAGCGCGGTCATTTCCAGTAACGGCTGCTCGCCCGGCGTACCAGGCTGGTGTAAATCGCCGCCGCTCTTTACCATGATGCTGTCAGCATTATATCGGGAGCGGCGTTTACGTCATGACAACACACCACGACGGCAAGGCGTGGCGGCTACGCCGCGCCGCGGCGCTGTTTCTGTTTGCCATGCTGGCGGCCGAGCCCGCCAGGGCTGGGCTGGGGCGGCTTAGCGTGCAGTCGGCGCTCGGCGAGCCGCTGCGCGCCGAAATCGAGCTGACCGGCGCGCCGGTCAGCCGCGCCGGCCTCGCTAGTCCGGACACTTTCCGCTCGCTGCAGATCGACTACGATCCGCTGCTGAGCAGCCTGCAGTTTGCCGTGGCGGCAAATGCCGCCGGCCGGCCGGTGCTGCGCATCAGCTCGAACGCGCCGGTCGACGAGCCGGCGCTGCGGCTGGTGGTCGAGGCGGACGGGCAGGGCGGTCGCAGCGTGCGCGACTACAGTCTGCTGCTCGATCCGCCCGGCTACCGGGGTAGCGTCAGCCGCGCCGAGGCGCCGCCGTTGCCGCCTGCACCACCATCCGAACATTCGGCCGTCCGGCCCGTCCCAAAACCAGCGCCCCATCGTTTGGCCGCCATGCCTGTCGCACCCTCCGCGATGATCGCCAAGCCGCCGGCAACGATCGTCGCGGCCCCGCCGTACGGCGCCAGTGCTCCGAGCGCAGAACCGCACCCCGGCGCCAGCTCCTCGCCGTCGGTCGAGCCACAGGCCAACAAGGACGCCGCACCAGCGGCCGCCCAGCCGCCGGTCGCTGCCTTGGCGCCGCAACTCGAGCGGCCGGCCAGCCCATCAGCCCCCCCTGTACCCAAGCCGGTTTCTACCGCCGTACCGACCGATCCGCCGCCCTACGGGTCGCCGTGGCTGCTCGGCGCGCTGGCCGCGCTGCTGGTCTTGCTGCTCGGCTTGCGCTGGCGGCAGCGGCGCGGCGCGCTGGGGCCGGCGCGGGCTGGGGTGCGCCGCCATTGGGCATGGACGAGGCGCCGTGCGCCGCGACGCGAGCCGGTCGAAACACCAGGCTCGGCGGCACCGGCGCGCTCGCCCGCGCCGTGCAATGACTTTGCGGTGACCGAGTCGGCGGCCCCGGCCGACCCCTTGGCCGAAGCTGAGCGGTGCATCGCCGTCGGCCGCGAGGCGCGCGCCGAAGAGGTGCTGCGCGAGGCGTTGCAGCACGAGCCGGCGCGACACGAACTGCGCCTGTGCCTGCTCGAACTCTACGCGGCGCGCCGCGATGTGGCGTCGTTTACCCCGCTGGCGCGCGAACTCCACGTCGCCTTCGACGGCCGTGGCCAGTTGTGGGGACGTGCAGCGGCACTCGGCGCGACGCTGGAGCCGGACAATCCGCTCTACCGGCCGCTCGAAGCGGTGCCACTCGCTGCCCCATGGGTGCCGGATAGCGACATCGACCTGGACTGGGAGCTTGCGGATCTTGCCGCCACGACTATGGCGGTGGCGCCGGCCGAGCCGGCGGGGGACGAGGTGTCGCCATTCGCGGCGCTATTCGACGAGCCGGTGGCGCCGCGCCCGGCCGATGCACAAGGCATGCCGGACAAGCTGCTCGATTTCGATCTCGATGCGCTGCTGAGCGGCGAGGCCAGCGCTCAACTCGGCCCGGTGACGCCGATCGTAACGGACTCCTCGCCGCCAATGTATTCGCTTGAACTGCTACCGCTCGACGCGTCCACCGGGACGACGACAGCGGCGGGATCGGCCGACACCGAGGACCTGGAGAGCCTCTACGCCGACTTGCCCGATGCGGTGCCGTTCGCGGTGCCGGCCGGTGTCACCGTCAGCGAAAATCGTTTATCGGATCAACTGGAGTTGGCGCGGGTTTATGCCGATATGGGGGATCGGCAGAGTGCTCGCGAGCTGTTGCAGGGGCTGCTGATCGACGCGACCGGGCCGCTGCACGACGAGGCGCAGGCCCTGTTGTTGCGGCTTGGCGAGCACATCTCGACGCAATCCATGGCAGGGCTGGTACCATCCACCTGAGAACCTGTTCTCAACGCTATGACACGAGCGTGATCTCGGGTTGGGCGTCAGCGTATGAATCTTTGATTCGCTCAGCGATCGGGAATCCCCATGTACTTCATGTCGATTCCAGTTCCTCGCTCCGTCCGCCCCTCGCGGACGTCTGCTCGTCACGCTTTGAGGACAGGTTCTGAAATAACAAGGACGCCGTAAGGCGCCACCGGGGGGAGTACCTGTTAGATGTCTTCTTGCCGTTTTACCTTGCGCACTCTTGCTGCGCTGATGGTCGGGCTGGGGGCGCCGCTCGCCGCATCAGCAGGGATAGGCGCAATGCACTTGCTGTCGAGCGGCGACGAGCCGTTCGCCGCCGAAATCCCGCTGGTCGATGAGGCGCTGCCCGATTCGGTCTACGTGGCATTGGCCGATCGCAATCATTACCCGCTGTTGTCGCCGTATACCCCGGCCGCCGAGCAGCTGAGCTTCGCGTTGCAACGCCGCCCCGACGGTGCCGGCTACCGCATCCTAGTGCGTGGTCCGGCCGGACTCGACCCGGAGCGGCTGCGTTTCGCCGTCGAGGTGAGCTGGCCGGCCGGTCGGCTGGTGCGCGAGTTCACCGTCGACCACTGGCAGGCGCAGGGGCCGGTCAAACCGGCAGCGCCCGGCCACGAGGAGCCCACCAAGAAGGTCGCGCCGCCGCACGATCCGCTCGCCCGCCTGAACGACCTGGGTCTCGGTACGCCGCGGCTGCTGTCCCGGCCGGGCGAGCCACTCGACGTCGAGATCGCGCTGTACGGCCGCGCGTCGCGCGACCCGGCGGCGCTGTCGGTCCATCTGAGTCCGGGCCGCCACGCCGGTGCCGCCACAGCGCAGGCGGTCGCAGGCCTGTCGGCACAGCTGGACCACAGCGCCGGCGGCAAGCCGCTGCTGCGAATCCGCTCCGGCCAGCCGCTGGCGCAGGCGGTGCTGACACTGCAGGTCGAGGTTCGCAACGGTGCGGTGAGCGCGCGTCGGCCGTATACGCTGGTGCTCGATCCGGCCCGGGTCGGGCAGGGTGTGGCAGCTCGGGCGCCGGCCGCCGCGCCGCGCTTCAAGCGCTACCGGGTCCAGTCGGGCGAGACCTTGTCCGGCATCGCCGCACGCGCCCAGGGCGGCAGCACGCTGGCCGCCCGGCAACGCTGGCTGTACCAGCGTAACCCGGCCGCCTTCATCGGTGGCGATATCGACCGGCTGCGCGCCGGGGCTGCGCTGGCTTATCCGGCCGCTTGGCAGCTGCAGGCCGCACCGGCAACGCCCACCGAAATTGCCGTGACAGCGCCACCGCCTTCCCGCACGCTGGTGACGCCAACGCCAACGCCAACGCCAACGCCAACGCCAACGCCAACGGCTCCGGCTCCGGGCAAGCCGGCCCTAGCCCAGCCTGCTCCGGCGGCCGCCAGCGCCGCAGCGACCGTGCCCGCCGTGCCGGCGCAAGAGCCCAGTAGTCCCTACTGGCGGCTGGTCGGCGCGGGTCTCTTGCTGGGCGGCGGGCTGTTCTGGTGGCTGCGGCGACGGCGGCACCGGCCTATTGAGTCGGAATCTGAAGGGCCTGCGCACGAGACCGTTCCGACCCTGTCAGCCGTATCGGCCGCCGAGCCAGCACCACAGCCCGACCCGCTGGACATCGCCCGGCAGCAGCTGGTGGCCGGTGACGTGCCGCAGGCGTTGACCGCGTTGCGCGCCGGCCTGGTCGCCGAGCCGCTGCGCCAGGATCTGCGGCTGACGCTGCTCGAGGTGCTGGCCAACCGCGGTGCGGAGAACGAGTTCGTCGAAGAGGCGCTGGTGGCGCGCACGTTGTTCGGCAGCGACAGCGTACTCTGGCAGCTGGCCGGTGAACTGGCCCATTCGTTGCAGTCGGTACCGCCTTTGTTCCAGGTCACGGCAACGGTGCCCAAAGCCAGCAAGGAAGAGTCGGCGGTGGTGTCTGCCCGGAGCGATGCGGCAGCGGCGCCGCGGGCGGTTAACTCGACGCCCGCCGCGCCCGCTCGCGATGTCGACCCGCCTGGTGCATCGGCACAAGCGCTCACGGCCGGCACGGTGCCGGGAGATGAGACCGTACTCCAGACTGAGCCTGCCCCGGCGACTCCTGACGAGCCGTTGCTGCAGATCGAGTCCGACTCTAAGGCCAGGCCCACCTGGGCATCGCGCCGACTTAGTTTGGAAGAACGCCGCAACCAACCGCCGCAGGTGCCTTCGTTGGCACCGTACCGTGATGGACTGAAGGCGCTGGAAACCCTCTACGCGAAGTGGGAGGCCGAAGAGGGTGTACGCGGGGCGCGCTTGCCCGAGCGGCGATGAGCGAGCGCTGTCCGGTGCCTCCGCGGTGCCGGTGGCCGACTGGCTGGCGCTGGCGGTGCAGTGGCTGCCGCTCGATTATGCTGACCGCTGCTCGCCGATCCGCCGCGCTTTTCGCTCGCCGCCTGACGGCTCCTGCTGTCGGGCAACATGGCCAAGCCGGGCCCGAATACGGTAAAGTTATCGTTTTATCCGTGGCGCGTGCGCGATAGCGTGCTGTTGCTATAGGCGGCCGCGACGGTGGTAGGGGTGTTTGGAGTATGGGGATGAGGATCGCGCTCGGGCTGGAGTACGACGGCCGGGCGCTGGCGGGTTGGCAGACGCAGCCGCACGGCAAGACGGTGCAGGACGTGCTGGAAGCGGCGTTGACGGCGATTGCCGGCCAGCCGGTCGGGACGGTTGCCGCCGGACGCACCGACGCCGGCGTGCACGCGGCGATGCAGGTGGTGCACTTCGATACCGAGGTGAACCGGCCGCTGACCGCCTGGGTGCGCGGCGTCAACGCCCATCTGCCGCCGGCCGTGTCGGTGCTGTGGGCGCGCGAGGTGCCGGACGAGTTCCATGCGCGTTTCTCGGCGTTTTCCCGCTCATACAGCTACTTCCTGCTCAACCATCCGGTGCGCCCGGCGCTGGCCGCCGGCAAGGTCGGCTGGTTCCATTCGCCGCTCGATGTGGCGAAAATGCGCGAGGCGGCCAGCTGCCTGGTCGGCCGGCATGATTTTTCCAGCTTCCGTGCCGCCGAGTGCCAGGCGAAGTCGCCGGTGAAGGCGCTCGATACGCTGAGTATCAGTGCGGCCGACGGCCTGATTCGCTTCGACCTGAAGGCCGACGCCTTCCTGCACCATATGGTGCGCAACCTGGTCGGCGCGCTGGTCTACGTCGGCAAGGGCTCGCTCGACGCCGAGGACCTCGCCGCGCTGCGCGACGCGCGTGACCGCACCCAGGCGCCGCCGACCTTCATGCCGGACGGTCTCTACCTGACCGGCGTCGGCTACCCCGAGCAGTTTGCCGTACCGAGTGCTGCCGAGTCGGCCCGGCTGGCGCTGTGGCGCTGAACCCTTTCGATTTCCCTTTCGGCCAACCTAGATGACGACCCGAATCAAGATCTGCGGGATCACCCGCCCCGACGACGCGCGCGAGGCGGCGCGGCTCGGCGCCGACGCGATCGGCCTGGTGTTCTACCCGAAAAGCCCGCGCAACGTCACGATCGAGCAGGCGCGCGCGATCGTCGCCGCACTGCCGCCGTTTGTGACCGCGGTGGCGCTGTTCGTCAACCCGAGCCGCGAGTGGGTCGACGAGGTGTTGGCCGGCTGTGCGATCGACCTGCTGCAGTTTCACGGTGAAGAGGAGCCGGCGTTCTGCCGCTCGTTCCATCGGCCGTATTTGAAGGCGGTGCGGGTGCGTTCGGCCGACGACGTGTTGGTCGCGGCTCGACAGTACCCGGACGCGCGTGGCATCCTCACCGATGCTTTCGTTGAAGGCATGCACGGCGGCACCGGCACCCAGTTCGACTGGGGCTTGCTGCCGCAACAATTATCCCTGCCGCTGGTGTTATCCGGCGGCCTGTCGGTCGACAATGTAGAAGCGGCGGTGCGGGCAGTGCGCCCGGCCGCCGTCGATGTGTCGAGTGGCGTCGAATCTTCCAAAGGCATCAAAGATGCCGCCCGGGTGGCGGCGTTTATCGCAGGAGTTAAGCATGGATCGGTATGACCTTCCGGACGCGCGCGGCCATTTCGGCCCGTATGGCGGCGTCTATGTGGCTGAAACGCTGATTTCAGCGTTGGCCGAACTGAACGAAGAATACGCGCGCGCGAAAGCCGATCCGGCGTTCTGGCAGGAATACCATCACGAACTCAAGCACTACGTCGGCCGCCCCAGCCCGATCTATCACGCCAAGCGGCTGTCGGACAAACTGGGCGGCGCGCAGATCTACCTGAAGCGCGAAGACCTGAACCACACCGGTGCGCACAAGGTGAACAACACCATCGGCCAGGCGCTGCTCGCCCGCCGCATGGGCAAGAAGCGCGTGATCGCCGAGACCGGCGCCGGCCAGCATGGCGTGGCCACCGCTACGGTGGCGGCGCGCTACGGCATGGAGTGCGTGGTGTACATGGGCGCGGAAGACGTCAAGCGCCAGGCGCCGAACGTGTTCCGGATGAAGCTCTTGGGTGCCACCGTGGTGCCGGTTGAATCGGGCTCCAAGACGCTGAAGGACGCGATGAACGAGGCGATGCGCGCCTGGGTCAGCAACGTCGACGATACCTTCTACATCATCGGCACCTGCGCCGGCCCGCACCCGTACCCGATGCTGGTACGTGACTTCCAGACGGTGATCGGTGACGAGGCGAAGATCCAGATGCCGGAGATGATCGGCCGCCAGCCGGACGTGGTGGTGGCGTGTGTCGGTGGTGGTTCCAACGCGATCGGTATGTTCTACCCGTATATCGACGTGCCGGGGGTGCGCATCGTCGGCGTGGAAGCCGGCGGTGACGGCCTGGATACTCCCCGCCACGCCGCACCGCTGACGACCAATGCGCCGGTCGGCGTGCTGCACGGCAACCGCACCTACCTGATGCAGGACGAAAACGGCCAGGTGTCGAGCACCCACTCGGTGTCGGCCGGTCTCGACTACCCGGGCGTCGGCCCGGAGCACTGCTACCTGAAGGACATCGGTCGCGCCGAATACGATGTGGCGACCGACACCGAGGCGATGGCGGCGTTCCACGAGCTCTGTCACCTCGAAGGCATCATCCCGGCGCTCGAGTCGAGCCACGCGCTCGCCTGGGCGATCAAGCACGCGCCGAGCATGACGAAGGACCAGGTGATCCTGGTGAACCTGTCCGGTCGTGGCGACAAGGATATCAACACCGTCGCCGCGTTGACCGGCATCACCCTGTAAGGAGCTGCCATGTCCCGTATTGCCGCAACATTCGCACGCCTGGCCGGCCAGAAGGCGCTGATTCCGTACATCACCGCCGGCGACCCGAACCCCGGCCTGACCGTCAGTCTGATGCACGGCCTGGTCGACGCCGGCTCCGACATCATCGAACTGGGCGTGCCGTTTTCCGACCCGATGGCCGACGGCCCGGTGATCCAGCGCGCCGCCGAGCGGGCGCTGGCGCACAATGTCAGCCTGCGCGACGTGCTGAAGATGGTCGCCGAGTTCCGCGAGACGAATCAGGACACCCCGGTGGTGCTGATGGGTTACCTCAACCCGGTGGTGGCGATGGGCTATACCGAATTTGCCGCCGCCGCCAGCGCGGCCGGCGTCGACGGCGTGCTGTCGGTCGACTGCCCGCCGGAAGAGTCCGAAGAACTGGCCGCCGAACTGGAAGGGCAGGGCATCGATCCGATCTTCCTGCTGGCGCCGACCACGCCGGAGGCGCGTATCGCCGAAATCGCCCGCCACGCGCGCGGCTACGTCTACTATGTGTCGCTCAAGGGCGTCACCGGTGCGGCGAATTTGGATATTGCCGACGTTGGGCGTAAAATTGCGCGCCTGCGTGAGCATATCGCGCTGCCGATCGGCGTCGGCTTCGGCATCCGCGATGCCGAAACGGCCCGCGCCATCGCCGGTGTGGCCGACGCCGTGGTCGTCGGCAGCCGCTTGGTGCAAGAAATCGAGGCGGCGACACCCGAAACCGCCAGAGAGCGGTTAACTCGTCTGGTCGCGGAACTGAAGACCGCGATCCGTTAACAGACACATGGGGCTCGAGTATCGGGCCCCAGTTGCAACATGCGTTCGGCCAACCTTGGCCGAACCGCTTTCAAGGAGTCCGCATGAGCTGGTTGAACAAGCTCCTGCCGCCGAAAATCAAGCGCGACAGCCGCGCCACCATGCCCTCGGCGGTGCCTGAAGGGTTGTGGAGCAAATGCTCGGCGTGTGAAGCCGTGCTGTACTACACCGACCTGGAGGCCAATCTGCAGGTCTGCCCGAAGTGCAATCACCATCATCCGGTGCGCTCACGGGCACGGCTTGACATGCTGCTCGACGCCGAAGGTCGGCGCGAGATCGGTGCCGAGGTCAAGCCGGTCGATATCCTGAAGTTCAAGGACAGCAAGAAGTACCCCGACCGCCTGTCCGCCGCCCGCAATGACACCGGCGAGGACGACGCGCTGGTGGTGATGCGGGGCAGCATGAACGGCATGCCGGCGGTGGTCGCCGCGTTCGAATTCCGATTCATCGGCGGCTCGATGGGCTCGGTGGTCGGCGAGCGCTTCGTGCGCGGCGTGCAGGCCGCGATCGAAGCGAGGGCGCCGTTCATCTGCGTGGCGGCCTCTGGCGGGGCGCGGATGCAGGAGGGCCTGAACTCGCTGATGCAGATGGCCAAGACCAGCGCCGCGCTGCAATTGTTGACCGACGCGCAGCTACCGTTCGTTTCGGTGCTGACCGATCCGACCATGGGTGGCGTGTCCGCTTCGTTCGCCTTCCTTGGCGACGTGGTGATCGGCGAACCGGGCGCGCTGATCGGCTTTGCCGGCCCGCGCGTGATCGAACAGACCGTGCGCGAGACGCTGCCGGAAGGCTTCCAGCGCGCCGAGTTCCTGATCGAGAAGGGCGCGATCGATATGATCGTCGACCGGCGCGAGCTGAAGGACAAGATCACCACGCTGCTCGCTCTCTTGATGAAAGAGCCGGCCATCGCCTAGGGTGTCTGTTGCCGTAGTTGAAAAAACGCCGCCAGTGGAAATGCTGGCGGCGTTTTTTCATGCTCGGAGGGTGGGCTTGCCTGTTTTTTGTACGACAGGGCTATCGCGATGATTTTTAATGGATAAGCCGGATTGTCCACAGTCAGTTCACACCGCTGTCCCGCGTAGTTGTGAAAGCGTCGGATGGGTGTTGCCGCTAATCTGTGCAGCACGGCTAGCTGCTTGTTTTGTAAGGGCTAAGCCGGTTTTTCCAGTGGATATCCACAGCTTTTTCCCAGTTATTTGTGGAAAAGTGGCGATGAATTAGCCTTCTATCGTTTATAGATCAATTTGATCGTGGATGCATCCTGCCGTTCGTCGCTCGGCCGTATGGCCATCGCCGCGTAGCGGGGTTGCCTGCTGCATAGGCAGCGGGCCTGTCGGCGACAGGCCCTTTGAGATTGAGGATGCTCAGGCGGCAGTATCGAGTGCTTCGAGCTCTTCGTGTGCCGCCAGCCAGTCTTCCTCGACGCTCGCCAGCCGGCTGCTGACCTCGCCCTGTTGCCGGCTGATTTCGGCCAACTTGGCCTTGTTCTCCGGCTGGTAGGCCGCTTCCGAGCCGAGAAACGCTTCCAGCTCGGCCTTCTGCGCCGTCAGCCTTTCCAACTCCTTTTCCAGCTTGTTCAGCTTCTGCTGCAGCGGCTTCTTTAGTGCCGACAGCCGCTGCCGTGTCTCCGCTTCGAGGCGTTTCTGATCCTTGCGGTTGACCCCCGGTGAGTCGCCGTCGGACGGTTTGCCGGCGTCGGCCAACTGTTCCAGTCGCCAGCGCCGGTAGTCCTCCAGGTCGCCGTCGAACGGCGTTACCGCGCCGCCGGCCACCAGCCAGAAGCGGTCGGTGGTCGCTTCGAGCAGTGCTCGATCATGCGACACCACGATCAACGCGCCGGCAAAGTCCTGCAGCGCCAGCGTCAGCGCGTGGCGCATTTCCAGGTCGAGGTGGTTGGTCGGTTCGTCGAGCAGCAGCAGGTTGGGTTTTTCCCAGACGATCAGCGCCAGCGCGAGGCGCGCCTTTTCGCCGCCCGACATCGGCCCGACCGGTGCCATCGCCGCGTCGCCGTGGAAGTTGAAGCCGCCGAGGAAGGTGCGCAGGTCCTGTTCGCGCGCCTCGGGTGCCAGCTTCTGCACATGCCACAGCGGCGACTCATCCTCGCGCAGCGTTTCCAGTGTGTGCTGGGCGAAGTAGCCGATCTTCAGCGTCTGCGCGCGGGTCAGCTTGCCCTCCAGCGGCGCCAATTCGCCGGACAGCAGCTTCACCAGCGTTGACTTGCCGGCGCCGTTGACGCCCAGCAGGCCGATGCGGCTGCCGCCTTCGACCGACAGCGCGATGCGCGACAGGATCGCCTTGTCGCCGTAGCCGATCGCGATGCCGTCGAGCTTGAGCAAGGGGTTGGGCAGGCTCGCCGGGGTGTCGAAGTGGAAGTCGAACGGTGTGTCGACGTGCGCGGCCGATATCCGCTCCAGCCGCTCCAGTGCCTTGACCCGGCTCTGCGCCTGGCGTGCCTTGGTGGCCTTGGCCTTGAAGCGGGTGATGAACGACTCGAGGTGGGCGATCTGGCGCTGCTGCTTTTCAAACGCCGATTGCTGCAGCGCGAGGCGCGCGGCGCGCGCGTCCTCGTAGGCGCTGTAGTTGCCGGTGTAGAGGGTGATGCCCTGGTTGGCGACTTCGGCGATATGGGTGCAGACCGCGTCGAGGAAGTCACGGTCGTGCGAGATCACCAACAGCGTGCCGGGATAGCCCTTCAGCCATTCTTCCAGCCACAGCACCGTTTCCAGGTCCAAGTGGTTGGTCGGCTCGTCGAGCAGCAGCAAGTCGGAGCGGCACATCAGCGCCTGTGCCAGGTTCAGGCGCATCCGCCAGCCGCCGGAGAAGCTCGCTACCGGCCGCGCCATCGCCTCCGGCGCGAAGCCGAGGCCGGCCAGCAGCTTCGAGGCGCGCGCCTCGGCGGTGTAGGCGTCGACGTGCGCCAACTCGTCGTGCAGGTGGCCGATCGCCTCGCCGTCGTTGCGCGCCTCGGCGTCGCGCAATTGCTGTTGCAGGCTGCGCAGTTCGGCGTCGCCGTCGAGCACGTAGTCGAGCGCCGAAGAATCGAGCGCCGGGGTTTCCTGCGCGACGTGCGCCATCGTCCAGTTGGGCGGCAACAGCGCGTCGCCGCCGTCCGGCACCAGTTCGCCGCGCAACAGTGCAAACAGGCTGGACTTGCCGGTGCCGTTGGCGCCGACCACGCCGGTGCGGTTGCCCGGGTTGATGGTGAGGGTGACGTTGGTGAACAGTTCCTTGACGCCGCGGCGCAGGCTGAGACTCTTTAGCTGGATCATGGGCTTGTCGGTAGGGCTGGGCGTTGCGCCTCAAAAGGTTGGCCGAAAGGCCGTTCGCAACGCGCAGTAGGGGGAATCGGTAAGCGGGGTTCAGGCCTTCGGTAAGGTGCCGAGATCCCAGCGCGGCTTGACGCCGAAGCCGCCGGCCGGCCGGGCGAACTTCAGCCGCTGCGCGCCGGCGTAGGCGATCATCGCGCCGTTGTCGGTGCACAGCGCCAGCGGCGGGTAGAACACCGCGAAGCCGCGTTTGGCTGCCGCCGCGTCGAGCGCGGCGCGCAGCTGCTTGTTGGCGCCGACACCGCCGGCGACCACTAACTGGTTCATGTCGGCCTGTTTCAGCGCCTTCAGCGACTTCTGCACCAGCACGTCGACGATCGCCTCCTGGAAGGCGCGGCAGATGTCGTTGCGGGTGGTGTCGTCGAGCTCGCCCTGTTCGGCCTGTACCTGCTTGACCAGCGTCAGCACCGCGGTCTTCAGGCCGGAGAAGCTCATCTCGAGGTTGTCCGATTTCAGCATCGGCCGCGGCAGCGTGAAGCGGGTCGGGTCGCCCTGTTCGGCCAGCTGCGACAAGAGCGGGCCGCCCGGGTAGGGCAGACCGAGCAGCTTGGCGGTCTTGTCGAACGCTTCGCCGGCGGCGTCGTCGAGCGTCTCGCCGAGCACCTCGTAGTCGCCGACGCCGCGCACCGCCATCAGCTGGGTGTGGCCGCCGGAAACCAGCAGTGCGACGAACGGGAAGGTCGGGTGCGGTTCGGCCAACAGCGGCGACAGCAGGTGGCCTTCCAGATGGTGCACGCTGATCACCGGGATGCCTAGGCCGAACGCCAGCGCGTTGGCGTAGCTCGCGCCGACCAGCAGCGCGCCGCCGAGGCCCGGGCCTTCGGTGTAGGCGATCGCGTCGAGGTCGGCCAGCGTCTTGCCGGCTTCGGTGAGGCAGGCCTCGGTCAGCGGCACCACGCGGCGGATGTGGTCGCGGCTGGCGAGCTCGGGCACCACGCCGCCGTACTCGGCGTGCATCGCCATCTGCGTGTGCAAGTGGTGCGCGATCAGGCCGGCGTCGGTGTCGTACAGCGCGACCCCGGTCTCGTCGCAGGAAGATTCAATACCCAGTACCAACATGGCGGTCATCAAAGCAAGTCAAGATCACCATTTTACCGGCGATTGTTGGTTCTCCCAAACCGGGATGCTAATCTATGCCGTTAGCTTTAAATAACAAGGCAGAGAGACAATGAAAGGCAGATTGAAGTGGGTGGACGGCGTGTGCTTCATGGGCGAGACCGGCAGCGGCCATGCGGTGGTGATGGACGGCGCGCCGGAGGGCGGCGGCCGTAACCTCGGTCCGCGCCCGATGGAGCTGCTGCTGATGGGTGCCGCCGGCTGCACCAGCTACGACGTGATCGGCATCCTGAAGAAGTCGCGCCAGGACGTGCGCGACTGCTGGGTGGAGATGGACGCCGAGCGCGCCGACACCGAACCGAAGGTGTTCACCAAGATCCACTTCCATTTCGTGGTGGTGGGGCGTGGGCTGAAGCCGGAAGTGGTGGAGCGCGCGATCAAGCTGTCGGCCGAAAAATACTGCTCGGCGTCGATCATGCTCGGCAAGACCGCCGACATCACGCACGACTTCGAGCTGCGCGAAGACGCTTAAGACTCAACGGGCCGGGCCGCCTATATGGTGGCCCGTTGTGTTTTGCCGTTTGCCATTGGCATGATATTGTCGCTGACTAGGTTGTGGTGGTGATTATTTGATTGTCGTCGAGGATTGTTGCGTCAGGCTTTCTGGCATGGTTTCGGCCAACATTGCCGGTGGGTTTGTCGCTGTTTGGCGACAAATTGCCGGCAAGGGGCGGCAAATTTTGCCGGTGAGTGGTGAGTCCTTTTAAATTGCCGGCTTATTTGTATGTAATTGCTGAATGGCGGAGTGTTAAATTCGTCTGGCATGAATAATGCTTAAAGCTGCGGAGTTTTGGAGAAACCTACTTATGCTCGACAAGATCGCCAAGCATTTCGACTTTCAGCAGCGCGCCCTCGACGTGCGTGCCAAGCGTGCCGAGGTGATTGCCAGCAACATCGCCAACTCCGATACGCCGTACTACAAGGCCATGGACCTGGACTTCAAGGCGGCGATGCAGGCCGCCAACGGTGAGCAGAAAACGCTCGCTATGGTCACGACCAGCCCACAGCACATCAGCGGTGGTGGTTTGCCCGGTTTTGATGACAAGGCCGCGCTGATGTATCGCTCGCAGGTGCAACCCAGCCTCGACGGCAACACCGTCGATATGGACATCGAGCGGGGCCAGTTCACCGACAACGCCATGAAGTACCAGGCCAGTCTGACATTCCTCAACCGCCGCATCGCCGGCTTGTCCGAAGCGATCAAGGGAGGCCAGTAATCAATGTCGCTTTCTAATGTGTTCTCGATAGCCGGTTCGGCGCTGACGGCACAGTCGATGCGCCTGAACCTGATCGCCAGTAATATCGCCAACGCCGACAGCTCCACCAGTGCGACCGGCGAGCCGTACAAGGGGCGTCACGCCATCTTTACCGTGACCCCGGTGTCGGCCAACGAGCCGCGCATTGCCGGCGTGCGAGTGACCTCGGTGGTGGAAAATCAAAGCTTGCCGCGGCTGAAGTATGACCCGAGTAACCCGCTGGCCGACGCCAAGGGCTACGTCACCATGCCGAACGTCAATCCGGTCGAGGAGATGGCCGACATGATCTCGGCGTCGCGCTCGTACCAGACCAACGTCGAAATGATGAACACCACCAAGACTCTGCTGCAGAAAACCCTGCAGCTGGGTTCTGCCTGAGGCGAGGCTTAGCAGATGGCTATCGATAGCGTAAACAACAACACGACGACGTCGGGCAGTTCCGGTGGCCCGCTCAAATCGAGCAGCGCCGCGGACATCCAGAACCAGTTCCTGAAGCTGCTGGTGACCCAGCTGCAGTCGCAGGACCCGCTCAACCCGATGGACAACAGCCAGATGACCAGCCAGATGGCGCAGATCAGCTCGGTCAGTGGCATCGAAAAGCTCAATGGGACGATGGGGCAGTTGCTGCAGTCGCAGTTTGCGTCGCAGTCGATGATGGCGACCTCGTTGGTCGGCCACCAGGTGATGGTCGCCGGCAACAGTCTCGCTTACGACGGTACCAACAACGCGAAGGGCGGCGTGGTGCTGAACGATGCGGCGAAGTCGCTGACGATTACCGTCCAAGACAGCACCGGCAAGGTGGTCGATACCGTACAGGTCGCCTCGCCGCAGGCGGGGCTGAACAACTTCGCTTGGGACGGTACCGACTCGAACGGCAACAAGCTGCCGGCCGGCAAGTACACCTTCAGCGCCAATGCGGCCAAGCAGGACGGCACCGCGGTGCAGGCCACCGCCTACGGTTATAGCAACGTCAATGCGGTGACCTGGAACCAGGGCGTGCCGTATCTGGTGACTGGTGACGGCAAGCAGTACGGTTTGGGCGATGTGGTGCAGTTGACCTGACCTTCGACCCGACAACGTAACGCATAACAACGACAGAACAGAACTTCAGAATCCAGGAGTGCGGCAATGGGCTTTCAGCAAGGTTTGAGTGGTGTAAACGCTGCGGCAAAGCAGCTTGATGTGATCGGCAACAACGTAGCCAACGCCTCGACGGTCGGCTTCAAGGCGTCGCGCGCCGAATTCGCTGACATGTACGCCGGCGGGGTCGGTGGGGTCGGCTCGAACCAGGCGGGGATCGGCTCCCAGGTCAGCACAGTGAGCCAGATGTTCAACACTACCAACATCAGCAGTACCGGCAGAAACCTCGACTTGGCGATCAACGGCAATGGCTTCTTCATCGTCAAGAACATGAATGCGGGCACTAGCAGCGGCTCCATCCAGTACAGCCGTAACGGTCAGTTCCAGCAGGACAAGGCCGGTTACATCGTCAACGGTAGCGATCGCCTGCAAGGCTGGATGGCCGACGCCAACGGTCAGATCACACAGGGCCCGACCGGCGACCTGATACTCACCTCCAACCTGATGACCCCGCAGGCGACCACGAAGGTCGACTTGTCGCTCAACCTCAACTCGACCGAGTCGACCCCGGCGGTAACCCCGCTCAACCCGACCGACAACAGAACCTTCAACGACTCGACCTCGACGACGGTATACGACAGCCTCGGCAACCCGCACACGGTCAGCTATTACTTCGTCAAGGATCCGGTCACCCCGAACAAGTGGGCCGTGACCACCTACGCCGATAGTGCATGGGCTACCCCTCTTGGCACCCAGACCGTGACGTTCAATCCGAACGGCACGCTGGCAACGCCGGTCGCTGCGTTCAACGTGGCAGTGCCGTCCGGCACCGGCTCGGCCACGCCGTTCAACGTGGCGATCAACCTGGCTGGCACTACCCAGTACGCCTCCAAATTTTCAGTTAACGACAACTCCCGAGTCGACGGCTACGCACCGGGAAGTCTCACCACTTTCTCATTCGACAAGAGCGGCATCATGACCGCGAACTATTCGAATGGTCAGCACAAGGTGGTCGGCCAGGTGGCGTTGGCGACCTTTGCCAACATGCAGGGGCTGCAGCAGGAAGGCAATAACCGTTGGGCCGAGGCATTTGCCTCTGGCTCGCCGCGGATCAATACCCCGGGCGCGTCCAACGTCGGCGAGATCGCAGCAAGCTCGCTAGAAGACTCCAACGTCGATCTGACTGCCGAGCTGGTGAACATGATCACGTCGCAGCGTTTCTATCAGGCCAACGCCCAGACCATCAAGACAGAAGACCAGGTCATGCAGACCCTGATCAACCTGCGTTAAGCCGGCGGCCTAGGAGTAGATCATGGATCGCATGCTGTTTTTAGCAATGAACGGCGCCAAGCACGTCGAACTGCAACAGGCGACGACGTCGAACAACCTCGCCAACGCACACACCACCGGCTTCAAGGCCGACATGGTGGCGTTTCGCGCGCTGCCGGTAGTGGGCGAGGGTGCGCCGACCCGCACCTATGTCGTCGACAACACCGTCGGTCACGATATGTCGACGGGCAGTATGATGCAGACCGGCAGCGACAGCGACTTCGCAGTTGGCACCGCGGGCTTCTTCGCCGTGCAAGGGCCCGGTGGCAATGAGGCCTATACCCGTGCCGGCGGCTTCGTCATCGACGACGCCGGCATGATGCGCACCCGCAGCGGTTTGCCGATTCTGTCGGACAACGGCCCGATCACCGTGCCGCAGGACATGAAGATCAACGTTGCCCGCGATGGCACGGTGTTGGCGTTCCCGCAGAACCAGACCAACTTGACGCCGCAGATCGTCGCGCAGATTAAGCTGGTCAACCCCGGCGACCGCGCGGTGTACAAGGGCGATGACGGTCTGTTCCACCTGCAGGGTGGCGGCGTTGCTCAGGCTGACGATCAGGTCAGTCTGGTGCCGGGGGCGCTCGAGAACAGCAACGTCAATGCGGTCGAGTCGTTGATGCAAATGATCTCGCATGCCCGCCAGTTCGACCTGAACGTGAAAATGATGCAGACCGCCGATCAGAACGAAAAACAGGCCACCCAGATCATGGCCATGAATGGCTGATCGACGGCTAAAACATAAGGAAACCACGCCATGATGCGCGCCCTTTACATCGCCAAGAGCGGGATGGACTCCAGCCAGTTCCTGCTCGACGTGGTGTCAAATAACCTGGCCAACGTCAATACCAAGGGCTTCAAGCGCTCCAACGCGACGTTCGAAGACCTGTTCTACCAGACCATCCGTCAGCCGGGAGCCCAGTTGACCAATGGCAACACCGTGCCAACCGGCCTGCAGATCGGCTCCGGCTCGACCCCGATTGCGGCGCCCAAGGTGTTCTCCGAGGGCAACTTGGCGCAAACCTCGCAGCCGCTGGATCTGGCGATCCAGGGGGACGGCTTCTTCCGAGTGGCCATGCCGGACGGCACCATCGCCTTCTCGCGCAATGGCGAGTTCCATCGAAACGAGAACGGCGACATCGTCAACAGCTCCGGCTTCCAGCTCGACCCGAACATCAATATCCCGGCCAATGCGACCCAGATCACCATTTCCAACACGGGTGTGGTGCAGTTCGCCCTGCCGGGCAATGCCGCCTTGCAGAATGCCGGCACCATCCAGCTGACTACCTTCATCAACCCGCAGGGTTTGAACAGCGTCGGTCAAAACCTCTTCTTGGAAACAGCCGCGTCGGGCTCGCCGCAAGACGGCGATCCGGGCACCGACAGCCGCGGTACCCTTCGCCAGGGCTTTTTGGAGGACTCCAACGTCAATGTCACGGAGGAGCTGGTTCGGATGATCCAGGCGCAGCGTTCGTTCGAGATGAACTCGCGTGCGGTCAAGACCGCCGACGAGATGTTGCAACGGGTCGCTCAGCTGTAATCATGCCGGGCGGGTCGCCCCGCCCTGAAAGCGTAATCCCAGGGCCGGCGTGATGCCGGCTCGCTGCAGATAGATCTGATGATGATTCGGCCAACCTTTTTTGATCGCCACGCCCGCCGTCTCCGCTTCGCGGCGATGGCCGGCGCGCTGGCGCTGCTGACCGGCTGTGCGATGCAGCAGCCCTCGATCGTGCAGCTGCCGACTACGGCGCGGCCGCAGCCGGTGCCACAGCAGGCGCTGGCCAACGGCTCGATCTTCCAGACTGCCAACTACCGGCCGCTGTTCCAAGACCGTGCCCCGGCGATGGTCGGCGATACGCTGACCATCGACATCCAGGAGCGCACCAGCGTCAGCAATTCGGAACAGACCGACGGCAACCGCAGCGGCTCGGCTACCGCGCACATCGCAGCGGGCGTGTCGTTGCCGTTCATGCCGGGCTACCTCGAAGGCATTCTCGGCAATACCTCGCTCACTGGTAGCGGTGCGCTCAAGTCGAGCGGCAAGGGCAGCAATAGCAACAGCAGTTCGTTCACCAGTTCGATCACCGTTACCGTGCTCGAACAGCTGCCGAACGGCAACCTGGTGGTCAGCGGCGAGAAGCAGATTCGCGTCAACGGCGACAACGAATTCGTCCGGCTGTCCGGGGTGGTCAACCCGCGCGACATCCTGCCGGGCAACCGTGTGTCGTCGACCAAGGTGGCCGATGCCCGCATCGAGCAACAGACCGACGGCAACAACCGCCGCTTTGCCGAGCCGGGCTGGTTGACCCGCATCTTCCAGTCGGTGCTGCCGCTCTGACACCAACCCAGTCTGGAATACCATGAAACGTTACGTTTTCCTCGCGCTTGCCGCGCTTGCGCTGTCCACTCCGGCCTTGGCCGAGCGGATCAAGGACCTCGCCACCATCGGCGGCGTGCGCTCCAACCAGCTGGTCGGCTACGGCCTAGTGGTCGGTCTCGATGGCAGTGGCGACAAGCAAAGTTCGTCGCCGTTCACCGTGCTGTCGATGTCGAACATGCTGTCGCAGCTGGGCATCCAGGTGCCGCCCGGCGTCCGGATCGACCCGAAAAATGTCGCGGCAGCGATGATCACCGCCACGCTGCCGCCGTTTGCGCGCCGCGGTCAGTCGATCGACATCACCGTGTCGTCGATGGGCGACGCCAAGAGCCTGCGCGGCGGCACGCTGCTGCTGTCGCCGCTGAAGGGCGCCGACGGGCAGATCTACGCGATGGCACAAGGCAATGTGGTGATCGGCGGCGCCGGCGCGTCGGCGGCCGGCAGCAAGGTGCAGATCAACCAGCTGAACGCCGGGCGCATTCCGAACGGTGCCACCGTGGAGCGCGAGGTCGCCAGTGGCCTGAACGAAGGACCGACGGTGCAGCTGGAGCTGACCGAGTCCGACTTCACCACCGCCAATCGCGCGGTACAGGCGATCAACAAGAACTTCGGCTACGACACCGCCCGCGCTGTCGACGGCCGGCTGATCGAGGTGCGCGCGCCGCAGGAGCCAAGCCAGCGCGTGTCGTTCCTGGCCCGTCTGGAAAACATCCATGTCGACCCGGCCGAGGTCTCACCGCTGGTGATCATCAACGCCCGTACCGGCTCGGTGGTGATGAACAAGGCGGTCACGCTCGATCCGGTGGCGGTGTCGCACGGCAATCTGTCGGTCTCGATTAGCAACACTCCACAGGTCAGCCAGCCGGCGCCGTTCTCGGGTGGCCGCACCGTCACCACCAACAAGGCTGAAATCAGCGTCGAAGAGCAGAAAAACCGCGTGGTCAGCCTGCCGCGTGGCGCCAACCTGAACCAGGTGGTGAACGCCCTGAACGCGGTCGGCGCATCGCCGCAGGACCTGGTGTCGATCCTGCAGGCGATGAAGGCGGCCGGTGCCTTGCGCGCCGAGCTGCAGATCATCTAACCCGTTTAACCCGTTTCCACCCCGGGCCGGCATTCGCTGCCGGCCCCATCTGTCCACGGTTGGCCGAACTCACATCAAGCCGACCCGGGAGGCTTCATGAGTATTGCCGCGCCCTCGTTCATTCCGCGCACCAGTGGTGCCAGCAACTCGCTGGCGGCCGATCCGACCTCGCTCAACACCCTGCAGGCGAGTGCGGCGAAAGACCAGCGCGCCGCGATCAAGCAGGTGGCCGGCCAGTTCGAGGCGCTGTTCCTCGATACGCTGGTCAAGGCGATGCGCTCGACCTCGTTCGACGGCGAAGAGAAATCGAACGATATGGAGACCTACCAGGGCTTGTTCGACCAGCAGATGGTGCAGTCGCTGTCGCAGGCGGGCGGGGTGGGCTTGGGTGAGGTGCTGGCGCGTCAGATCGGTCAGATCGCCGGCGTGACCGACAAGGACATCGCCGGCCATACCGTGTTGGCCCCCCTGCCGCTGGTCTCGAACGCCTATCGCAGTGGCAAGGCGAACGTCGAGGATCGCCTGCAGGCGCTGGCGCTGAAGGCCAGCGCCAACGTCGGTTCTGCTAGCGGCGCCAGCGAGGGAGCGGTCAGCAGCTTGGCGACGGGTGATGCCCGTGAATTCGTCAAGACGCTGCTGCCGCATGCCCGCCAAGCCGCCGCCCAACTGGGGGTGGCGCCGGCACTGGTGGTGGCGCACGCGGCATTGGAAAGTGGCTGGGGTAAGCGCGCGATCAAGCACGCCGACGGTCGCGACAGCCATAACCTGTTCGGCATCAAGGCAAACGGTGGCTGGAATGGCCCGACGGTCGACGTGCTGACCACCGAATACGTGAATGGTGCACCGCAGAAGAAGGTCGAGCGTTTCCGCTCCTATGCCTCGTACGCCGAGTCGATGGCCGACTACGCCAAACTGCTGACCGACAATCCGCGCTACAAGGCGGTGCTGGGGCAGGGGCAGAACCTGCAGGGTTTCGCGCAAGGGCTGCAGAGTGCCGGTTACGCGACTGATCCGCGCTACGCCAAGAAGCTGACCGATGTGGCCAGCACGCTGCTAGCGAAAGCCAGCGGCAGCTGAGTCCGTATTGGGCGAGCGGGGTCAAGCTTTTCCTGCGTTGGTCGATAACAACGCAAAAGGGGTGAGGAATTATGGCACTAGATATTTTTGGCATCGGCGTCAGCGGCCTGAACGCGGCCAAGGGCGCATTGAACGTCATTGGCAACAACATTGCCAACGTCAACACGCCGGGCTACAACCGCCAGGTGACGCAGCAGTCGAACCGTAACCCGCTGCCTCTCGGTACCTCGTTTTTCGGCGCCGGGGTCGACCTGAATGTGGTCAACCGCGTCTACGACAAATACCTGGACCGCCAGGTGCAGAATGCCACCACGCAGAACGGCAACTATCAAGCGCAGCTGAGCTTCCTCAATCAGCTCGACAGCACGATGTCGGACAGCAGCAACGGCCTGAGCTCTAGCCTACAGAGCTTCTACAGCAGTATTCAGGCGCAATCGGCCAACCCTTCGGTCGCGGCTGGTCGGCAGAGCGTGGTCAATATGGCACAGGCTCTGGCGAGCAAGTTCCAGTCGATCGATTCGCGCTTGCGTGAACTGCATGCCGGCGTCAATACCCAGATTCAGGCGTCGGTCGGCAATGTCAACACCCTGGCCGATACCGTCGGCAAGCTGAACCAGCAGATTGCCGCACTGGCGGGGCAGGCGCAGGGGGCGGCTCCGAACGACCTGATGGACCAGCGCGACCAGGCCGTGCTCGAACTCAACAAGCTGATCGGCGCCAGCGTGGTGCCGCAGTCTGACGGCAGCTACAACGTGTTCATCGGCAACGGCCAGGCACTGGTGCAGGGCAACGCGGTCAACCATCTGGATACGGCCCCCGATCCGAGCAACCCGCAGGAACTGCAGCTGGTGCTGAAAGACTCGAAAGGCAGCACTACCACGATGGGGCCCCAGTCGCTCGATGGTGGCTCGCTGACCGGCTTGTTCACCTTCCGCGATGGTACGCTGAAGAACGCTCAAGCCCGGCTAGGCAACCTGGCGATCGACTTCGCCGGGGCGATGAACTATCAGAGCAAGCTCGGCCTCGACAGCAACGGCAATCCCGGCACCAATATGTTCACCGACCTGTCGGGCTACGCCAACAACCCGGCAGCCGCGACGCAGCAGCTGCAGGTGCTGACTACCGACCCGAGCAAACTGGCGTTCGCGTCCAACCTGAAGCCGCAGAGCACTGCAGCCTCGGGAGGCGTCGTGCTGACCGGGGTGTCAAGCACCTTGCCTAGCAACTACGGCTGGAATGCGGGTGTGGCGCCGAACGTGGCCAATCATCCGAGCCAGGGCATCACCAATATCCAGATCGACGGCACGGCCAACACCGCGACGATTACCGGTGGTCCGGCTGCGGGCCCCTATAACGTGGTGCCGAACCCGAACGTATCTAACGGTTACAAGTTGGTCAGCACGGCAGTGCCGCCGGTGGACATCGGTATCGAGTTCAAGCTGTCCGGGCAGTTGGGTGCCGGCATGGCGTTCACCGTTGTGCCGAACGGTGCACCGATCGGCCAAGGTGACAACGGCAACCTGCTGGCGATGGCCAATCTGCAGACCAAGCCGATCGTCAACAGCGACCGATTTGCTGTTCCTCCGGCCCCCAATACGATGAGTAGCGTACAGAACGCCTACTCGAGCCTGGTTAGCTACGTCGGTAGCTCCACCAATCAGGTGCAGTCGGCGTCGACTGCGCAGACCAACACTCTTAAACAGGTGAACAACACCCGCGAGTCGGTGTCGGGCGTCAACCTCGACGAGGAGGCGGCCAACCTGTTGCGCTACCAGCAGGCTTACCAGGCTTCCAGCAAGCTGATTTCGATCGCTCAGGACGTATTCGGGCGCATCCTGAACCTGGGCAGCTAACGATTAGGATTTGACGGAGTAGTCCGATGCGAGTCAGTACCAATTCCTTCTACACCTTCGGCGCCAACGCGATGATGCAGGGGCAGTCGAACCTGTCGCAGCTGCAGCAGCAGATCTCATCGGGCAAGCGAGTGAACAACCCGTCCGACGACCCGATCGCGGCAGCGCGGATTCTTGAGTTGAACCAGTCGGACGGCCGCAACAGTCAGTTTGTCGACAACACCAAGGCAGTTGATTCGTCCTTGTCGCTGTCCGAGCAGGCGCTGTCGAGCACCTCTGATCTGATCAGCACCTTGAAGACGTTGGCGGTACAGGCTGGCAACGGTTCGCTCGACACCACGCAGTTGGGGATGATCCAGACCGAGGTCAAGCAGCGCTTCCAGGAGCTGGTTGGCTACGCCAACACCCGGGATGGCCAGGGGAAGTATCTGTTTGGTGGCAACGCCATCGATCAGGCGCCGTTTGTGGTCAACGGCACGACCACTACCTATCAGGGCGATACCGGGCAGCGCGATGTGCAGGTCAGCCCGTCCAGCCAGATTTCGGTGACCGAGGTCGGCTCGCTGGTGTTCGGCGATGCGGTTACCAATAACTCGACCAAGATCTTCGACGATGTCCAGCAATTCATCCAGGTGCTGGGACAGAACCCGAAACCGGCCAATTACGGCACCCAGATCGCGAATGTGATCAGCAGTTTTGACGACAATTTGAAGCGGGTGTCGACCGCGCAGGCGTCGATCGGTGCCAGGATGAACCAGAGCGAAGCGGTACGTAACAACGACACCGATGTGGGCTTGCAGTATAAAACCACACTGAGCGGGCTGCAGGATCTGGACATGGGCAAGGCCAGCAGCGACCTGCTGATGGCGCAATCCTCGTTGCAGTATTCGCAGCTGGTGTTCCAGAAGGTGCATGGATTGAATCTGTTCAACCAGCTGTAAGCCTCGGCCTCATTGCGGAAAAGCCGGCATCTGCCGGCTTTTTTCATGAGCATCAGGTTGGCCGAAAAGCCTATAGCGTGACCGGCTCGACCACGATGCCGGCGCGCAGGCCGTTCTGCACCTTGGGGTTGGGGAACAGGATGCGCTCCTCGCCGCCAGCAGCCACGTAGCGGGTGGCGCCGTCTTCGGCGATCAGGAAGCCGTCGGGCAGGGCGGTGAAGTTTTCGACGTCGTCGGCCAGATGCAGGCGGAACGCGTCGCTGGCCTTGATCAGGTTGTACTTGGCACGGAACAGCCGCAGCGCCTCGTCGCCGGCGTGCGGTGCCGGCTGGCCGTTGAGCAGTGCTCGCAACGCGGCGTCGATGCCGGCGAAGCGGGAGAGCTCGTTCTCGCCGAACGGTCGGGCCTTGCCCAGCTCGAGCGTGAACGCGTCGGCGCCGTGGTGACGACTGGTGTAGTAGCTGAAGGTGTTGGCCGGCGCGCTGTGCAGTAGCACGGTGTTGACGCCGCAGGCGGCGAGCCAGTCGAGCTGCTCGCGGTTGTAGTCGCGCTCGTGCAGGAACGGGTAGATCGCGAACTTTTCATAGACCGAGCCGCGGATCGCGGTGTGCAGGTCGTAGTGAAGGCGGCGGGCGCTGGCCGGACAGTTCGCGAAGAACGCGTCGGCCTGCGCTTCCAATTGGGCCGCCCGGGCGGCTTCGCGCGCCGCGGGCTGCTGCCGGTGGGCGCCGTTGAACAGCCGGTTCATGTCGTAGTCGAGGTAGCGCTCGCCGGCGCGCATCGCGTCCGGGTTGCCGAACAGCACCAGCAGGTCGACCGCCAGCGTCAGCCGGCCGGCCAGCAGGTCGGCGACAATGCCGGCCAGCACCTCGATCGGCGCGGTCTCGTTACCATGCACCCCGGCGCTGAGCAGCACCCGGTCGGCGCCGTCGGGCAACGTGGCGGGGGTCAGGCGCAGTACGCCCGGTTCGGGCCAGGAGAGCGTCAGCTCGGCGAGCGCCAGCGGAGCGGTCAGTGGGGGCTGCTGGCGCAGTGTGGCGGCAAGGAAATCGTCGAAGGGCAGAGCGCTAATCATGGCAGTCCGAAGCGGTGGGTGATGTCCGACAGTCTAAGCAAGAATGCGCGCCGACAGGCGATGACGCCGCAGTCCTGTAAGAACATGACGTCAGCGTGTAAAAAAAGCCCGCCGGCGGCGGGCGTTACTGCTTGGCTAAGCTCTCAGTCTAGCCAACTCGGCTTGCGTTGTTCGAGGAAGGCGTGAATGCCCTCGCGACCCTCTTCGCTGGCGCGCACCCGTACGATGGCGGCGATGGTGTCGTCGAGCAGCGCGGCATCGAGTTCGCGTGTGCCGATCAGCTCGACCAATTGCTTGGCTTCGCGCATCGCCTGCGGGCCGTTGATCAGCAGGTGACTGGCGCAGTTCTCGACCGCGCTGTCGAGCTCGTCGAGTTCGACCACCTGGTGCAGCAGGCCGAGGCGCTTGGCCTTGCCGGCGTTGAAGCGCTCGGCGCTGACGAAGTAGCGGCGGGTGGCGCGCGGGCCGATGGCGCGGACGATGTACGGCGCCGACAGCGCCGGGATCACGCCGAGCTTCACTTCATTGAAGCTGAACAGCGCTTCGGAGGCGCCGATCGCAATGTCGCAGCAGGCGACCAGCCCCGCGCCCAGGCCGAACGCCGAGCCCTGGATGCGGGCGATGGTCGGCTTGGGCAGGGTGTCGAGCGCGCGTAGCAGCCGGGCCAGCAGCTGTGCGTCGCGGCGCAGCTCGTCTTCGCTGAAGCTCGCCATGTGGCGCATCCAGTCGCTGTCATGGCCGGCCGAAAAACTGAGCCCGTGGCCAGTCAGCACCACGACGCGCACGCTATCGTCTTCGGCCAAGGTTTCCAGTGTCGCAGTGAGCAGGCTGGCGGTGTCGTCGTCGATGGCGTTGTGTAGCTCGGCGCGGTTGAGCGTGACGGTCGCCACGCCGCGTGGATCGACGTTCAGCAAGACGTTGGGTTGGTTCATGCGAGGTTCCTCGACAGGGTGGTGCTTAGCCCGGGCAGAACTCCATCACCAGGCGGGCGAACGGTTCGACCGCCTCGAGGTGCAGCGCGTGTCCGGCGCCGGGGATAGGAGTGAGCTGCGCGTGCGGCAGGTATGTTGACAGCATTTCCGATTGGTGCTGCGGCGTCAAGCGGTCCTCGCTGCCGACGATGACCCGGGTCGGCGTGCCAATCGATGGCAGCCAAGTGCGCGCGTCGTGCTCGCGCATGCCGGCTATCAGCCGCAGTACCGCGTCCCAGTCGAACAGCGTCGCCATGGTCTTCAGTTCGCTGAGCTGATCCGGATGGCTGGCAAGGAAGCGGCTGGAAAACAGCCAGGGCACGCTGACCGCGAAGCGCAGCTCGATGCCGCCGCTTTCGGCGGCGGCGATCCAACTGGCGGCGATCGCCTGGTCGACCGCGTCGGAGCAGGCGAGGGTGGCGGCCAGCACCAAGTGGTCGATCCGTGCGGGATGCAGGTGCGCCAGGTGCTGGGCGACCATGCCGCCGTACGACAGGCCAACCACGTGGCAGCGCTCGATCGCCAGCGTGTCGAGCAGGCCGGCGACCAGTTGGGCCTGCTCGGGTAGCGGGTAGGCATCGCCGGGCGGTTTGTCGCTCTGGCCCTGGCCGAGCAGGTCGACCCGGATCAGCCGGTAGCGCGCCTCGAGGCGCGGCAGCAGCAGCGTCCAGCCGGCGGTGGACATGGTCAAGCCGTTGAGCAGCAGCAAGGGCCGCTCGCCGCGGCCGCTTTCCTCATAGTACAGCCGATGGCCATGGTAAGTGACGTATGGCATGTCAGCGTCCCCTTGTGCAGGACTTGCCCGATTCATAGACGCCAGCGCCGGGCGATCGCCCCGTCATCGGAACGTCATGCCCGCTTGCTAGCATGGTGCTTACTTCTGGTTAGAACGAATTCTTGTGGAACTCATCGCGCCAATCCCGTTTGCCGGCCCCTCGTTGCGGCCAATTCTTTCCCCCATTCAGCAGGAGCTGGACCGCCTGATCTCGCAGCGCGGTCTGTCGCCGGTGTTTCAGCCTATCGCCGATCTGAGCAATGGCGAAATCGTCGGCTATGAAGGCTTGATCCGTCCGGCGCCAGATAGTTCTCTATCGACGCCGCTGGCGCTTTTTGAAGCGGCCGCAGCGTGTGGTCTGTCGCGCGAACTGGACCGCACCTGCCGCGACGTCACCGCGCGCCGCTTTGCCGAGCTGGGCCTGACCGGTCAGTTGTTTCTCAACCTATTGCCCGACACCTTGGCCGAAGGGCCGCTGCCGGCGGCCGAGTTCGAGGCGAGGAGCGGCCTGGCGGCGTCGCGGGTGATCGTCGAGCTGACCGAGTACCGTCCGAACAGCAGCTACCAGGCGCTGCGTGAGGCCGGTGCGCGCTGGCGCGAGCAGGGCTATGCGCTGGCGCTCGACGATCTGGGCGAGGGCTTCGCCAATCTGCGGATGTGGTCGGAACTGCGGCCGGAGTGGGTCAAACTCGACAAGTACCTGGTGCAGAATCTGGCCGGCGACCCGCTGAAGGAGCAGTTCGTCCGCTCTTTGCTCGACATGGCGCGCGTCGCCGGCGCCAAGCTGGTCGCCGAGGGCATCGAGACGCCGGCCGAGCTGATGGCACTACGCAAGCTCGGGGTGCGTTACGGTCAGGGCTACCTGATCGCGCCGCCACAGCCCGACCCGCCGCGCAAACTCGTCGTCGGCCCGCAGTTCGGCCAACTCGGCCGCCGGGCCGCGCTGCAGCAGCCGGTGGCACGCGATCTGGCGGTGGCGCTGACACCGCTGGCGCCGGAAGCGGCCAACGAGGTAGCCTACCAGCGCTTTGCGACCGATCCGGGCTGCATGGCGCTGCCGGTGGTCGAGCACGGCCAGCCGCTCGGCCTGCTGCGCCGCCAGGACTTTCTGGAGAGCTTCGCCCGCCCGTTCAACCGCGAGCTGTACGGCAAGAAGCCGTGCCGGCTGTTGATGGACCCGCAGCCCCTGGTGGTGTCGGCCGAGCTGGGGCTGCTCGAGCTGTCGCACCTGATGGTGGCCGGCGAGCGCAATCATCTGGTCGACGGCTTCATCATCACCGAGAACGGCCACTACCTTGGCATGGGGACCGGTCTCGAGCTGATGCGCCGGGTCACCGAGCTGCAGATCTCGACCGCGCGTTACGCCAACCCGCTGACCGGCCTGCCGGGCAACGTGCCGATCCACGAGACGATCAGCCGGCTGCTGGAGGCGGGCGAGTCGTTCGTGGTGGCGTACGCCGACCTCGACAACTTCAAGCCGTTCAACGACCTGTACGGCTATTCGGCCGGCGACGGGCTGATCCTGCGGCTGGCGCAGCTGCTGCTCGAGGAAATGGATCCGCACAGCGACTTCATCGGCCATATCGGCGGTGACGACTTCGTGGTGCTGATGCAGAGTCTCGACTGGCAGGCGCGGCTGCAGCGGCTGCTGCAGCGTTTCGACGGGGCGGTGTGGTCGCACTTCGACCCGCGCCACCGCGAGGCCGGTGGTTTCGAGGTGGCCGGGCGCAACGGCGTGGTCAGCTTTTTCCCGCTCACCTCGGTGTCGATCGGCGTACTGTTGGTACGCGCCGGACAGTTTCATTCGCATCACGACGTGGCGCTGGCCGCGGCCGACGCCAAGAAATCGGCCAAGACCGAGCCGGGCAGCCAGCTGTTCATCGTACAGCCGGCTACGCTGGAAAGCGTTGTTTGACTAATTAAACACGGCCGTCGGCAGCTTCCTGTCCTGTTCGCCGCTTCGGTGCGCACTTAAGGCCCTCTGTCATCCTATCTCGGGCGGTGTATTGCCTTCTTTGCCCCCATCCGGTCGGGCACGCGTTTCTATCTTGTCAATTTTATTAAACGTGGGATAAGCTGTGTTCAATCAGGTTTCATCAACGAAACTAAACCAGCCACCACAACAAGACACGAACCGTGCATGCAGCGCCGCCGTATCGGCCGCTGCCGGTGGAGCGCAGTCCCTGATGGGATACTGCAAAGGAGAAGAGGAGTCACTATGTTACGGGTCCCGCCCCGCTCGAATCGCCCGCCGGCCTGGCCGGGCAAATCGCGACGCGTCGAGCCTTCGGCCGACGTTTCCGCAACGATCGATCCTGCCCGCTCGGCCCTAGGCCAGCTTCCGCTTTCGTCTGCCCCCGACGCCCCGTCGGTCATCGCTTCGTCACCTCCCGCCCCCTATCTGCACCCGCTGCGGCCAGCCGACCGTCTGAGCAGCGGTCAGGGCCGCAACCTGCCGCGTCCGCACCGCGGCGTGGATGACCTGGAACGATAAAGCGCGCCAGCGCTGACCGACCCGGACAATCGTCCGAACCGTTTTGGCGACACCGTCGCAACGGCCTGTGTAGGGTTAGTTGTTGCTGGCCCTTGGGATTTAGGGAGTAGAAAGCATGATGGAAGCAGCTGTAAAACCGGCCCCGGCGGCCACCGCCACCGAGCGCCCGTACCTGCAAATCGCCGGTCTGGTGAAGAAGTTCGGTGACAACCTCGCGGTCGACCACGTCGACCTCAACATCCGCCAGCATGAAATCTTCGCGCTCTTGGGCAGCTCCGGCTGCGGCAAGTCGACGCTGTTGCGCATGCTCGCTGGCATGGAGCGCCCGACCTCGGGCAAGGTGATCCTGGACGGTCAGGACGTCACCATGCTGGCGCCGTACGATCGCCCGATGAATATGATGTTCCAGAGCTACGCGCTGTTCCCGCACATGTCGGTGGAGGAGAACATCGCCTTCGGCCTGGTGCAGGACAAGCTACCCAAGGGCGAGATCAACGCCCGGGTGATGGAGATGCTCGATCTGGTGCAGTTGCGCAAGTACGCCAAGCGCAAGCCCTACCAGCTGTCAGGCGGCCAGCAGCAGCGCGTCGCGCTGGCGCGCAGCCTCGCCAAGCGCCCGAAGATGCTGCTGCTCGACGAGCCGCTCGGCGCGCTCGACAAGAAGCTGCGCCAGCAGACCCAGCTGGAACTGGTGAACACGCTGGAGAAGGTCGGCGTGACCTGCATCATGGTGACGCACGACCAGGAAGAGGCGATGACGATGGCCACCCGGATCGGCATCATGAGTGAGGGCCAGCTGCTGCAGGTCGGTACCCCGTCGGAAATCTACGAATACCCGAACTGTCGCTTCACCGCCGAGTTCATCGGCGAGACCAACCTGTTCCCGGGGCAGGTGGTGGTGGACGAGCCGGATCGGGTCGAGATCGAATCGGCGCAGCTCGGCAGTCGCATCCTGATCGACCACGGCATCACCGGCCCGAAGGGGATGGAGGTGTGGACCAGCATCCGCCCGGAAGACGTGCGGCTCGACCGCCGCCCGCCGTCGGCCGGCAACAACGCTGCGCAGGGCAAGGTCGAGGACATCGCTTACTTGGGCAGCTTCTCGATCTATCACGTCAAGCTCGCCACCGGCAAGGTGGTGAAGTCGACGGTGCCGTCGTCGCGCTGGTACGAGGCCGGCGAGGAGCCGCCGACCTGGGGTGACCCGGTGTTCGTCAGCTGGCGCTCCGACCTGCCGGTCGTGCTGACCCGCTAAGCGCAAGGAGAGAACCATGGACCTCAAACGTCTCTTCAAACGCGTCAAGCCGGGCCGCGGCGCGGTGATCAGCCTGCCCTACGTCTGGCTGGTGGTGTTCTTCCTGATCCCGTTCCTGATCGTGCTGAAGATCAGCTTCGCGGCGCAGGACATCGCGATCCCGCCGTTTACCCACCTGATGAACTTCGGCGACGACGGTACGCTGAACATCGCGCTCAACCTAGCGAACTTCCAGTTCATCCTGAGCGACGCGCTGTACGCCGACACCTATTTGTCATCCCTGCGGGTGGCGTTCGTCACCACCGTGTTCTGTCTGTTGATCGGTTATCCGATTGCCTACGCGATCGCCCGGGCCCGTCCGGAGATCCGCAATGGCCTGCTGCTGGCGGTGATGTTGCCGTTCTGGACCTCGTTCCTGCTGCGGGTGTATGCCTGGATGGGGCTCTTGAACCAGAACGGCCTAATCAACCAGTTCCTGATGGCGACCGGGATCGTGCACGAGCCGTTGCAGCTGTTCCACAACGACTTCTCGCTGTATCTGGTGATGGTGTACGCCTACCTGCCGTTCATGATCCTGCCGCTCTATTCGCACTTGGTGAAGATGGACCTGCGACTGCTCGAAGCCGCCAACGATCTGGGCGCGAGGCCGCTGAAGGCGTTCTGGAAGATCACCCTGCCGCTGTCGAAAAACGGCATCATCGCCGGCGCGATGATGGTGTTCATCCCGGCGGTCGGCGAGTTCGTGATCCCGGAACTGGTCGGCGGCTCGGAAACGCTGATGATCGGCAAGGTGCTCTGGAACGAGTTCTTCGACAACAACAACTGGCCGATGGCCTCGGCGGTGGCGACCTTCATGGTGCTGTTGCTGATCGTGCCGATCGCGCTGTTCCATCGCTTCGAGACCCGCGAGTTGCAGGGAGAGAAACATGTATAACGACGGCCGTCTGTCCTGGTTCCTGAAGGGCGTGCTGACGCTGGGCTATCTGTTCCTTTACGTCCCGATCCTCAGCCTGATCGTCTATTCGTTCAACGCATCGAAGCTGGTGACGGTGTGGGGGGGCTTTTCCACCCGCTGGTACAGCTCGCTGTTCCAGAACGAGCAGATCATCTCGGCGGTGCTGCTGTCGGCGAAGATCGCGCTGGCGAGCGCCCTGGCCGCGGTGATCCTTGGCACGGTGGCCGGCTTCGTGCTGGCACGCTTCAAGCGCTTTCGCGGCAGCACCTTGTTCGCCGGCATGATGACGGCACCGATGGTGATGCCCGAGGTGATCACCGGCCTGTCGATGCTGCTGTTGTTCATCTCGATGCAGCAGTTCTTCGGCGTGCCGTCCGAGCGCGGTTTCTTCACCATCTGGATCGGCCACACCACGCTGTGCATGGCCTACGTGTCGGTGGTGGTGCGTTCGCGCCTGCTTGAGATCGACCAGTCGCTGGAGGATGCGGCGATGGACCTGGGTGCCAGGCCGATGAAGATCTTCTTCAAGATCACGCTGCCGCTGGTGTCGCAGGCGATCGCGTCGGGCTTCTTGCTGTCGGTGACCCTGTCGCTCGACGACCTGGTGACTACCGCCTTCCTGTCCGGCCCTGGTTCGACCACGCTGCCGCAGGTGATCTTCTCCAAGGTGCGCCTGGGCCTCAACCCGGAAATCAACGCGCTGGCCACGATCACCGTGCTGGTGGTCGGCACCATCGTCATCGTCGCCAACTACCTGATGATGAGTGCGCAGCGCAAACGCGATAAGGCGATCGCCGCCGCGATGCGCGGCAACGACGCCGAGCAGAAGGACGGCGCCGGCAGCGGCAAGCCCGCCGTCAGCCTGGCGTAAAATAAACAGTACTGAGCTGTAACGACGGCGCGGGCTTTGGTCCGTGCCGTTCGATTCTTTCGAGGGCGGCCTGCGCCGCTTTCGGCCAACCTTGTTGCGGCGTTCATCTCATGCCGCGCGCGAGGAAACCGTAGTGAGCCTGACCATTCCCTGATCCGTCCGATTCCCAACCTTGAGGTGCTTATGCTCGACTTCGCCCGCCAGCCCCATGCCCCATCGTATTACGCCGCGACCGCCGTCCCATGGCCGTTGCACTCGGAGCTGAAGGGGGGTGTGTCGTGCGATGTCTGTGTGGTGGGGGGCGGCCTGTCCGGGATCTCGGCCGCGCTCAACCTGGCCGAAAAGGGCTTCAAGGTGATGCTGCTCGAGGGTTCGCGGATCGGCTTCGGTGCCTCCGGTCGCAACGGCGGCCAGGTGATCGCCGGCTACGCCTGCGACATCGACACCATCCGCGGCCAGCTCGGCGACGAGATGGCCCGTGCGATGTGGGACATGTCGGTGGAGGCGGTCGACATCATCGACCAGCGCGTCAAACAACACGCGATAGCCTGCGACTGGGTGCGTGGCTTCGCCAGCGTGGCGGTCAAACCCAGCCAGATGGGCGAGCTGGAAGACTGGTGTGAGGAGGCGGCCACGCGCTACGGCTACCGCCACCTGACGCTGTGGGACAAGACGACGCTGCGCCGGCAGCTCGGCTCGGAGCGTTACCAGGGTGGTCTGTTCGACAGCTTCTCCGGCCATATCCATCCGCTCAACTACAACCTCGGTCTCGCGCGCGCCGCCGAAGAGGCCGGCGTGGTGATCTTTGAAAATTCGCCGGTGCTGAAGCTGGAGCAGGGCGGCCGGCCGCGCGTCGTCACCGAGCACGGCGTGGTCACCTGCAGCGAGGTAGTGCTGGCGTGTAACTCGTACATCGGCAAGCTGGTGCCGTCGCTCGACCGGCGCATCATGCCGGCCGGCACCTACGTGATCGCCACCGAACCGCTGGGCGAGGCGCGGGCGAAGAGCCTGATCGCCAACAATATGGCGGTGTGCGACACCAATTTCGTACTCGATTACTACCGGCTGTCGGCCGACCACCGCCTGCTGTTCGGCGGCAAGGTCAGCTACTCCGGCCGCGAGCCGCACCATCTGGCCGAGGCGATGCGCAAGGACATGCTGCGGGTGTTCCCACAACTGGCCGATGTGAAGATCGACTACGCCTGGGGCGGCTACTGCGACATCACCCTGAACCGCGCGCCGGACTTCGGCCGGCTGTCGACCAACATCTACTATCTGCAGGGTTTCTCCGGTCACGGCGTCAACATCACCGGTCTCGCCGGCAAGGTAGTGGCCGAGGCGATCGCCGGCTGTACCGGGCGGCTGGATCTCTTTGAGAAGCTGCGCCATCGCAACTTCCCGGGTGGGCCGTTGCTGCGCACCCCGGCGCTGGTGCTGGGCATGGCCTACTACCGCCTGCGCGACTACTTCTAGCGGGTTCGGTGCGTCGGCCCATCGTTGGGTCTAAGCGCCAGAGAACACAAAGCCGGTGAGTCCGATGCAAGCGTCGGGGTCACCGGCTTTTTGCTTGGGCGCTACGCTAGGGAAAGGCGGTCCTGCGGGGCAAACCTTGGGGAGTTCAGTAGTCGTGCTGCTCGCGGCGGGAACGCGGCTCGGAACGGGACACTTCGCGGCTGGAGCCGAAGGCGCCGATCAGCATGGCATACAGGCTGACACGGGCGGCAAGCTGGAGGGGGGCGGTGAACAGATAGTTGTCAGGCGATTGCTGACGGTCGTGGGTGGGGCGGGTCGGGTCGTGGCGCAGCGTAAACATGCGGGTCCTGTTGGTGATGAAGATGGTGTCATGCTACCCGTTGTTTGTGAAAAAATCATTAATATTCAGCAGCTTGGTGGTTTTTTGTTTGCGGTATACGCTTAATGTCGAGATAATATGATATGAAAATCAGCGGCTTAGCGTTGTTTTGCCGGCCGTCTAAAATTTTCCACACACTGTGTTGCGATGCGATGACGGCCTGGCCGGGAAATCTGCCGGTTGACGACTGATTTTTTTGCAGTTTTGCCAACGTCAAGCCGGATTGCCCGACCCCTTCTAAAGCCTTGATTTGCTAGGCTGTTCATTAAATTGGACAGCCGAAAATTTCACTTGTCCTCACCCCCCTTGCTGCCTAAAATCCGCCCTCATTCAGATTTTCTATAGTGCAGTGCAACCTGCATTGCATCGCCCCGACATCCTTGGCAAACGTTGGCCCGCAGCCGTGCACTAAGGGGCGTGATTTCTACTGCTTTATCTTGAGGAATACTCATGGCATGGACTGTGGCTGACAGCCGGAGCCTGTACGGCATCCGGCATTGGGGATCGGGTTACTTCGACGTCGGGGACGACGGCCGGGTGATGGTGAAGCCGAACACGCGCGAGGCGCGCGAGATCGACCTGTACGAGCTGGCGCACACGCTCGGCGACAAGGGTCTCGACCTGCCCCTGCTGGTGCGCTTCCCGGACATCCTGCAGGACCGCGTCACCCGGCTGTGCCGTGCCTTCGACAACGCGATCGCCCAGATCGGCTACGGCAACCGCTACACCGCGATCTACCCAATCAAGGTGAACCAGCAGGAGGCGGTGGTGAAGAGCATCATCGCCACCCAGGACGTGTCGATCGGTCTCGAGGCCGGCTCCAAGCCGGAACTGATGGCGGTGCTGGCGCTGGCGCCGAAGGGCGGTACCATCGTCTGCAACGGCTACAAGGACCGCGACTTCATTCGCCTCGCGCTGATCGGCCAGAAGCTCGGCCACCAGGTGTTCATCGTGATCGAGAAGGAGTCCGAGGTCGATCTGGTGATCGAGGAATCGGCGCGGCTCGGCGTTCGGCCGACCGTCGGCGTGCGCGTGCGGCTGTCGTCGCTGGCGTCGAGCAAGTGGGCCGATACCGGCGGCGACAAGGGCAAGTTCGGCCTGTCGGCCGCGCAGCTGATCTCGGTTACCGACAAGCTGGCCGCCGTCGGCATGAGCGATTGCGTGCGGCTGATGCACTTCCATATGGGCTCGCAGATCGCCAATATCGGCGACTACCGTGCCGGCTTCCGCGAGGCGATCCGCTACTTCGCCGAGCTGCGCTCGCTGGGGATGCCGATCGACCACGTCGACGTCGGCGGCGGCCTGGGCGTCGACTACGACGGCACCCACTCGCGCAATGACAGCTCGATCAACTACGACATGGACGAGTACGCCAGCGTGATCGTGTCGATGCTGGCCGAGTTCTGCGACGAGAACGACATCCCGCACCCGCGCATCCTGTCCGAGTCCGGCCGTGCGATGACCGCGCACCACGCGGTGCTGATCATGAACGTGACCGATGTCGAGCGCCTGCCGGAAACCGTACCGGAAGTCGACGACCCAAGCGAGCTCGCCAAGCCGGTGAAGAAGCTGTTCGAGCTGATGAACCTGGCCGACGCCGACATGGTCACCGAGACCTACTACCGCGCCAGCCACTACATCGCCGACGTGTCCGACCTGTACTCCGAAGGCCGCATCACGCTGAAGGAAAAGGCCTTGGCCGAACAGGTGCACGCCGCGCTGTGCCGCCGCCTGCACAGCCAGCTGACCGCCAGCCAGCGCTCGCAGCGCCAGGTGTTCGACGAGCTGACCGACAAGCTCGCCGACAAGTACTTCTGCAACTTCTCGGTGTTCCAGAGTCTGCCGGATACCTGGGCGATCGACCAGATCCTGCCGATCATGCCGGTCCACCGCCTGACCGAGCAACCGACCCGCCGTGCGGTGCTGCAGGATCTGACCTGCGACTCGGACGGCAAGGTGAAGCAGTACGTCGATCAGCAGAGCATCGAGTCGAGCATGTCGGTGCATGCGGTCGCCCCGGGCGAGGAGTATCTGGTCGCGGTGTTCCTGGTCGGCGCCTACCAGGAAATCCTCGGTGACATGCACAACCTGTTCGGCGACACCGATTCGGCCAACGTCTACGTGCGCGAAGGCGGCAAGCTGGAGTTCTCCGGCATCGAGGAACACGACACCATCGAGGACATGCTGCGCTACGTGCACCTGTCGCCGGAGGAAATCCTCAACCGCTACGAGGAAAAGGCGCGCGCCGCGCAGCTGTCCACCGACGAGCGCAACGTCTACTTCGCCGAGTTCTGCCGCGGCCTGAAGCAGTCGTCCTACCTGTCGGTGTAGAGAGCGGGGCAGGGCGGCAAAACTTGCCGCCAGACGCTATCAAGGTTGGCCGAACCCCTGAACCGGGTTCGGCCAACCTTTTTTCATGCTAACGTGGTAACCGGCACTGTCGCCGGCTTTACCGAACGGAATCCCGCATGGCCTCCTACACCGCCACCGTCGCCTGGCAGCGCGACGGACAGACTTTCACCGACAACCGCTACAGCCGCGCCCACGTCTGGCGCTTCGACGGTGGCCTCGAGGTACCGGCCTCGTCGTCGCCGCACGTCGTGCCGCTGCCGTATTCGAACGAAGCGGCGGTCGACCCCGAGGAGGCGTTCGTCGCCTCGCTGTCGAGCTGCCACATGCTGTGGTTTCTGTCGCTGGCCGTGGAGCAGGGCTGGGCGGTGGACAGCTATCAGGACGAGGCGGTCGGCAAGATGGCTCGCAACGCGGAGAAGAAGCTCGCGATGACGTTGGTGACGCTGCGGCCGAGGGTGGTGTTCGCCGGCCCGGATCGGCCGAGCCGCGAAGAGGTGGAGGCCCTGCACCACAAGGCGCACGAGGCCTGCTTCATCGCCAACTCGGTGAAGAGCGAGGTGCGCTGCGAGCCGCGGTTCGACGAGTGAAGTAGGGGCGTTCTTGAGCGGCTGTAAAGCCGGCAGCCGGCTAGGCCGAAGCGCTCGCTGCAAAACGGACAAACAAAAACCGGGACCTTGCGTCCCGGTTTCTTTGTTGCAGAGGGTCGAGCTTAGACGCGCTCGACCGCCAGTGCCACGCCCATGCCGCCGCCGATGCACAGCGTGGCCAGGCCCTTCTTCGCGTCGCTGCGCTGCATTTCGTGCAGCAGGCTGACCAGCACGCGGGCGCCCGACGCGCCGATCGGGTGACCGAGCGCGATCGCGCCGCCGTTCACGTTGACCTTGTTCAGGTCCCACTTCAGCTCGCGGGTCACGCCGAGCGCCTGCGCGGCAAACGCCTCGTTGGCCTCGATCAGGTCGAGGTCTTCGACGCTCCAGCCGGCCTTGGCCAGTGCCTTGCGGGTGGCGCTGACCGGGCCCATGCCCATGATTTCCGGCGCGCAACCGGACAGCGCGTAGCCGCGTACCACCGCCAGCGGCTTCAGGCCCAGTTCTTTCGCCTTGGCGGCCGACATCATCAGCACCGCGGCGGCGCCGTCGTTCAGGCCCGAGGCGTTGCCGGCGGTGACGGTGCCGTCCTTCTTGAACGCCGCACGCAGCTTGGCGAGGCCTTCCTGCGTGGCGCCCTGCTTGATGAACTCGTCGCGGGTGAACGCAACCGGGTCGCCCTTGCGCTGCGGTACCAGCACCGGCACGATTTCGGCGTCGAACTTGCCGGCGGCTTGAGCAGCTTCGGCGCGGTTCTGCGAGGTCACCGCCAGCTGGTCTTGCTCTTCACGGCTGATGCCGTATTTCTCGGCGATGTTCTCGGCGGTGATGCCCATGTGGTACTGGTTGTACACGTCGGTCAGACCGTCGTAGACCATGGTGTCGATAAGCGTGGCGTTGCCCATGCGGAAGCCGTCGCGCGAACCCGGCAGGATGTGCGGCGACAGGCTCATGCTTTCCTGACCGCCGGCGATGACGATCTCGGCGTCGCCGTTGGCGATCGCCTGGGCGGCCAGGTGGGTGGCGCGCAGACCGGAGCCGCACACCACGTTCAGCGTGGTGGCCGGGGTGGTGACCGGCAGGCCGGCCTTGATCAGCGCTTGGCGGGCCGGGTTCTGGCCGGAGCCGGCGGTGAGCACCTGGCCGAGGATGACTTCGGAGACCTGTTCCGGTGCGAGGCCGGTGTCTTCCAGCAGAGCCTTGATTACGGTAGCGCCCAGCTCCGGGGCGGGAATCTTGGCAAGCGAACCACCGAAGTTACCGATGGCAGTGCGGCGGGCGGCAACAATCACTACGTCTTGCATTGCGTTTCATCTCCGTATCGAGGGGCGCCGGGTTGCCCCGGCGGGTCAGCGTGCTGGCGTCTTCGACCAGCTTTTCTCTTAATCAGTGTAGGTGGGCCAGCTGCGGGGCAAAGGCTTTGGCGCGGACGTAGACGCCCGGCGCGGCGATCAGCGGCGGGTATTCCTTGCTGCCCTGGGCTTTCGGCGCGGCGACTTGCTTGCCCGACTGCGGGGCGAGCCACGAATCCCAGTCTTTCCACCAGCTGCCCGGGCGACTTTCTGCACCTTCAAACCAGGCGTCGGCCGTGTCAGGCTGTGCGTCGTTCACCCAGTAGTTGCGCTTGTCCTTGGTGACCGGGTTGATCGAGCCGGCGATGTGGCCCGAGGCGCCGAGCACGAAGCGGCGGCTCGGTGCGCTCTTCAGGTACTTCAGGCCGTTGAAGGCGCCTTGCCAGAGCACGATGTGGTCTTCGCGGGCGGCGAATACGTAGATCGGGATGTCGATCTGGCCAATGTCGACCGGCACACCGCACAGCGTGATGCTGCCCGGTTTCACCAGCGCGTTGTTCAGATAGAACTGGCGCAGGAAGAAGGTGTGCATCGGCAGCGGCAGGTCGACCGCGTCGTTGTTCCAGAACAAGAGGTCGAACGGCGGCGGGGTCTTGCCGAGCAGGTAATTGTTGACCACGTAGTTCCACACCAGGTCGTTGGCGCGCAACGAGGCGAAGCTACGGCCCAGTTCCTTGCCACTGATGATGCCGCCCTGCGCCAGCTTCGCCTCGCGGCTGGCAATCAGGTTGGGGTCGGTGTAGACCTTGATGTCGCCCGGCTCGGAGTGGTCAATCAGCGAGGTCATGAAGGTGGCCGAGTCGAAGCAGTTGGTGCCTTTGGCTTTCATCACCGCGAGCGCGGTGGCGAGGATGACGCCGCCGATGCAGAAGCCGAGCACGTTCATCGTCGGCTGCTTGGTGATCTTTTTCACCACCTCGGTGGCCGCGATCACGCCCAGTTCGATGTAGCTGTCCCAGGTGAAATGCTTCATCGCCGGCGTCGCCGAGCGCCACGAGATCAGGAACACCTTGTAGCCCTGCGCGACGAAGTGCCGCACCATCGAGTTGTCCGGCTGCAGGTCCATCAGGTAGTACTTGTTGATGCACGGCGGCACGATCAGCAACGGCTTTTCGAAGACCTGCTCGGTGGTCGGCGTGTACTGGATCAGCTCGATCAGCTCGTTGCGGAACACCACTTCACCCGGGGTGGTGGCGATGTTCGCGCCGATCTCGAAGTGCGTCTCGTCCGACATCGAGATGTGGCCCTTCTGGATGTCGTCGACCATGTTCTTCATGCCCTCGACCAGGCTCTCGCCCTTGCTCTCGATGGCGCGCTTGATCACCTCAGGGTTGGTCAGCATGAAGTTGGACGGCGCCATTGCGTCGACGTACTGGCGGGTAATGAAGCTGATGCGCTCCTTGGTGTCGCCTTCGAGCTGCGCCTGGTCGACCAGCTCCAGCATCCACTTGGAGGTGAGTAAGTAGCTTTGCTTGAGGAAGCTGTAGAACGGGTGCTCATCCCACTCCGGTGCGGCAAAGCGACGGTCGCCGCCCTTGCCGGCGGCGGCGTCCTGCGGTTTCTGGCCGAGGAAGTTCATCCACAAGCCGAGCTGCTGCTGGTAGAGCTCGGTTTGCAGGTTGACGAACTGGTTGGCGTTGCTCATCAACTGTCCCCAGGCGTCGGTGACCGAGCCGGGCGGCTGGTCAGTTGCTTGCTGGCCCAACGTCAGGGTGTTGACGAATTGCTGCATCCATTTCTGGTTGGCGGCGGTCAGACTGCTGAAAAAGGCTTCCAGCGAGGCGTGGGTATCCTGGCTCACTAACGGTCTCCATAGGCAAAACGCGGCAACCTGCACACGGCGGGGCAGGCGCAGAATCGAGTTGGGTGATCAGCTCCTGATTTGTATCAAAATCTAACAGCAATTTATGACAAATGCACGATTTGCCGGAGGGCCGGTGCTGCATGGCGTCTGTCACCGTGCTGCACCTGCGTAGAGTTTTCCCCCTAATCGTAGCCCTTGGCAAGTGCAATTTGCATGGATGGGCCGTTGACCTGGTGATTGTCCGACAGTCTTTGTGTGCAATGCAACAACACTTGAAAAGCGAGCCACCGCCACCCAACTACGATTCATGATGACGATCGTAGAAAGGAAGTTGATCCATGCGATTTGACAAACTGACCACCAAATTCCAGCAGGCCCTCCAGGACGCGCAGAGCCTGGCGGTCGCGAACGACAATCCCTATATCGAACCGTCCCACCTGCTGGCGGCGATGCTCGACGACGCCGACAGCGGCGTCGGCAGCCTCTTGGCGCGCTCCGGCGTCAATGCGGCCGGGCTGCGCCATGCGCTCAAGGGCCAGATCGAGCACCTGCCGCGCGTACAGGGCACCGGCGGCGAGATCACTGTGTCGCGCGAGCTGGGCAATCTGCTCAACCTGACCGACAAGGCCGCGATGAAACGCGGCGACGCGTTCATCGCCAGCGAACTGTTCCTCTTGGCCTTGCTGGAAGACAAGGGCGAGGCCGGCCGGACGTTCAAGGAACACGGCGCGAGCGCCGCGGCGCTGAACGCCGCGATCGACGCGGTGCGCGGCGGCGCCGGTGTGGAAAGCGCCGACGCCGAGAGCCAGCGCGAGGCGCTGAAGAAATACACGCTCGACCTGACCGAGCGCGCCAGACTCGGCAAGCTCGACCCGGTGATCGGCCGCGACGATGAGATCCGCCGCGCCATCCAGGTGCTGCAACGCCGGACCAAGAACAACCCAGTGCTGATCGGCGAGCCGGGCGTCGGTAAGACCGCGATCGTCGAGGGCTTGGCGCAGCGCATCGTCAACGGCGAGGTACCCGAATCGCTGAAGCACAAGCGCCTGTTGGTGCTGGATCTCGCCTCGCTGATCGCCGGTGCGAAGTACCGCGGCGAGTTCGAGGAACGGTTGAAGGCGGTGCTGAACGACCTGGCCAAGGACGACGGCAACACGCTGATCTTCATCGACGAGCTCCACACCCTGGTCGGTGCCGGCAAGGCCGAAGGCGCGATGGATGCGGGCAATATGCTCAAACCCGCCTTGGCGCGCGGCGAACTGCACTGCCTGGGTGCGACCACGCTCGACGAATATCGGAAATATATCGAGAAGGATGCCGCACTTGAGCGCCGTTTCCAGAAGGTGCTGGTCGACGAGCCCACCGTCGAGAGCACGATAGCGATCCTGCGCGGCCTGCAGGAGCGCTACGAGATCCACCACGGCGTCGATATCACTGACCCGGCGATCGTCGCGGCGGCCGAGCTCTCGCACCGCTACATCACCGACCGCTTCCTGCCGGACAAGGCGATCGACCTGATCGACGAGGCGGCGAGCAAGATCAAGATGGAGCTCGACTCCAAGCCGGAGGAGATGGACAAGCTCGACCGTCGCCTGATCCAGCTGAAGATCGAGCGCGAGGCGGTACGCAAGGAGACTGACGAGGCGTCGCAGAAGCGCTTCGCGCTGATCGAGAAGGAGATCGAGCAGCTGTCGCGCGAATACGCCGACCTCGAGGAAATCTGGAAGGCCGAGAAGGCCAGCGCTCAGGGCAGCAAGAGCATCAAGGAAGAGATCGACAAGCTCAAGGTGCAGATGGACGATCTGAAGCGCAAGGGCGACTGGCAAGGCTTGGCCGAACTGCAGTACGGCAAGCTGCCGGCGCTGGAGGCGCGGCTGAAGGAAGCCGAGGCCGCCGGCGACGCCGAGAAGAAGCCGAACCGGCTGCTGCGCACCCAGGTCGGCGTCGAGGAGATCGCCGAGGTGGTGGCGCGGATGACCGGCATTCCGGTTACCAAGATGCTGGAAGGCGAGCGCGAGAAGCTGTTGAAGATGGAAGAGGTGCTGCACACCCGTCTGGTCGGGCAGGACGAAGCGGTGCGGGCGGTGGCCGACGCGATCAGGCGCAGCCGCTCGGGTCTGGCCGATCCGAACAAGCCGTACGGTTCCTTCCTGTTCCTCGGCCCGACCGGGGTGGGCAAGACCGAGCTGTGCAAGACGCTGGCGAGCTTCCTGTTCGACAGCGAGGAGCACCTGATCCGCATCGACATGTCCGAGTACATGGAGAAGCACTCGGTAGCGCGGCTGATCGGCGCGCCACCGGGCTACGTCGGCTACGAAGAGGGCGGCTACCTGACCGAACAGGTGCGCCGCAAGCCGTACAGCGTGATCCTGCTCGACGAGGTGGAGAAGGCGCACCCGGACGTGTTCAACATCCTCTTGCAGGTGCTCGACGACGGCCGGCTGACCGATGGCCAGGGCCGCACGGTGGACTTCAAGAATACCGTGGTGGTGATGACGTCGAACATCGGCAGCCAGATGATCCAGACCATGGAGACCGACGACTACCATGTGATCAAGCTCGCGGTGATGGCCGAGGTGAAGGCCCACTTCCGGCCGGAGTTCATCAACCGGATCGACGAGGTGGTGGTGTTCCACGCGCTCGACGACAAGCACATCAAGTCGATCGCGCGGATCCAGCTGAAGGGGCTGGAAGCGCGTCTGGCGAAGCTGGAGCTGTCGCTGCAGGTCACCGACGCGGCGCTCGAGGAACTGTCGCAGGCCGGTTTCGACCCGGTCTACGGTGCGCGGCCGCTCAAGCGGGCGATCCAGAGCGAGATCGAGAACCCGTTGGCGAAAGCGATCCTGACCGGTAAGTACCCGCCGAAGTCGACGGTGGTGATCGACGCCAAGAATGGTCAGCTGGTGTTCGAGTAGATCGGCTGGTGTCTCACGCAAAACCCCGCCCATCGTGGCGGGGTTTTTGTTTGCCTGCGGCAGTTACCAAGCCGTTAACAAAAATCGTTAAAAGACAATGAATAGTCAATGTAAGTCAATGACTTGCGTGATTGTCGGCAGTGTCTTTTGTACTTGCACCAGGTTTGTGTCCTAGACTGGTTGTTCGTGTGCTGAGCCAGCCATGTTAGGCCGCTCTGACCGAATGCTCCACGTACCTTGTTCAAGATTGTCAGGCAGTTACAACGTCAAAAAAGCGCTGTTAGCGCATGAGTGAGGAGACTGACGATGGCGATTCATGAGCACCGGGACTATTTGATGTCCTACAGCGGATACCAACTGGAAGACTCAAGCCACTCGGTTAGGGTGACTATTCATAACCTGGCGACGGCGATGGAACAGGCTTTCGACTTCGGGTACTCCAAACCCACCAAGGAACAAGCCGAGGCCGACGCTATCGCAAAGGGTTATCAATTGATTGATGACCACCTGGATTTGGCAAGTGGCCGGTTGCAGAGGTTGGAAGCCTTCTATTCCATGAAGCAGGCATAGGACAACCGTACCACTTCTTTCTGAGCAGGCATGGCAGGGAGTTGGCGCCATGCCTGGCATGGTAGCTCCACGCGTGAATCCGCATACGAAGGAGGATTGACGAAATGGGCAATCACGATGTCGGCCGTACTGTGGGGATGCTCGCAGAGGAGGCGGTCCGCAATCGGCAATCGGGAGAGACCGCCATCGCCATCTTGGACAGAATTTGCATGCCGTACAGCAATACCGCTGCAAAGTGGGAAGCCGAAGACCCCGCATGCCCCGGTCGCGTGCATCCCGACTATGGCAGTTACACCGACCCTCAACCCAAGGCGGCGCTCGGCATGCTCATGCTAGAGGCCTTCGCGCCCAACGGCGTGGCCGACCTGCCTCGGTACCAGCCGATGCTCGATCCTGAGCATCCCGACGAAAGCGCCTACGATGCATGGTGGGCCGAGGTCTATGAGCCGTTCCAAGATCGGTACAACTTCTGTTGAAGAGACGCGGCCATCCATGCCGGAATATCCACACGATAATCCGGATACCGACAACAGGGGCACCTGCGCTCGGCAAGGGCCCCTGTTTTAAGATGTCGGTGATCAACGGCTTGGTAACTCCCAGCAGCCTTCTTTCCCGAGTACGGCAGGGCGCTCTGCCCATCAAGCGAATCCCCCCAGTTCGCGTTTCATCCACGCCACGAACAGCCGGGTGCGCGATGGCAGCAGCCGGGCGTGGGGGTAGACGATGTTGATCGGCCGGGCGGGGGGCTGGAAGTTTTCCAGCACCACCTGCAAACGGCTGTCGGCGAGATAGGGCGCCACCTGGTACGACTGAAACTGGCCGTAGCCCACGCCGGCCACGCACGCCTCCACGGCCGTAAGGCTGTGGTTGAGCTCCAGATTGCCCGAGATCGGCATACTGAATTCGCGTCCGCCTTCATAGAAGGTCCATGTTGCCCGCCCGGTGCCGGTAGAGCGAATGCAGTTTGCGACGGACAAGTCCCGCGGGTGCTGCGCAATGCCGTGGCAGGCCAGGTAGGCGGGGCTTGCCACGACGACGCGGCGTATCTCGCCGACGGTGTGGGCGATCAGGTTCGAGTCGTCCAGCGGCGAAATCCGTATGCCGACGTCGATGCCTTCCTCCAGCAGGTTCACCACCCGGTCGAGCTGGATCAAGCGGCAGGTCACATTGGGATAGCGCTGCAGGAAGCGCGTGACGGCGGGTGCCACGTACATCTGCCCGAACAGCACCGGCGCGGTGATGACCAGGGTGCCGCTGGGGTCGTCGTGTTGGTCGGTCAGGCGTTGCTCGGCCTCGTCGATGGCGCCGAGGATGTGGCGGCAGCTATCCAGATACGCGCGTCCTTCCTCGGTGAGCGAGAGCCGCCTCGTGGTGCGGTTGAGCAGACGCACCTTCAACGTTTCTTCCAGGGCGGCGAGGGTGCGCACCACGGCCGGCAGCGACGAGTCGAGCGCCCGGGCGGCGGCGGTCAGGCTGCCTTGGTCAACGATGCTGACGAAGGTTTGCATGGCACGAAGCTTATCCATGGCTGGATGATTGCTTCAGTTTACGGAGTAGTCAAATCCATATTTCACCATTTATCCGGATAGTGGCGCTATCCATAATGACTCCACGCCGTTCAACCCTGGAGTCCTCAAATGACCATCGCTGCCCACCACCCCGCCCAGCCGATCAAGCTGTATCGCTACTGCCTGTCCGGCCATAGTCATCGGGTCGAGTTGTTTCTCTCGTTGCTCGGCCTGCCGTACCAACTGATCGAGGTCGACCTGGCGGCCAAGGAACACAAGACCGACGCCTTCCTGCGCTTGAATCCGTTCGGCCAGGTACCGGTACTCGACGACGCCGGCGCCGTTCTTGCCGATTCCAACGCCATCCTCGTTTATCTCGCCAGCCGCTACGACGACGGCCGCTGGCTGCCGCGCGACCCGCTCGCCGCCGCGCAGGTGCAGCGCTGGCTGTCGGTCGCCGCCGGGCAGATCGCCTCCGGGCCGGCCGCCGCACGGCTGGTCAACGTGTTCGGCGCCAAGCTCGATGCCGACGCCTTGATCGCGCGCAGCCATGCGTTGTTCGCGGTGATGGAGCACGCGCTCGGCAGCTCGCCGTTCCTGGCCGGTTCGACCCCGACGCTGGCCGACGTGGCCAGTTACAGCTATATCGCGCACGCGCCGGAAGGCGGGGTATCGCTCGAAGCTTATCCCCGGTTGCGCGCGTGGCTGGCACGGATCGAAGCGCTGCCCGGCTTCGTCCCGATGGCGACGACGCCGGTCGGCCTGTTGGCCTAACACCTACTCAGTGAGATCGACATGGCGCTCCCCGGCTGGCCCCGCAACGAGTCCCCCTTCCACCCCGGCGAACAGGAAGTGCAGCGCCGCGTGGGTGTTCGCGACAAGGTCGAGTCGATCGGCCGGCAGGTGGTGCGCGATCGGATGCCCGAGCAGCACCGGGAATTCTTCGCTCAACTGCCCTTCGTCGTCTTCGGCGCGGTGGACGATGCCGGCCAGCCGTGGGCGTCGCTGCTGGTCGGGCCGCCCGGTTTCGCTCAGTCGCCCGATCCCCGCACCCTGGACATTTCCGCCGCGCCGCCGGATGGCGACCCGCTGGCCGCGACGATTCGGCCGGGTGCGGCGCTCGGCCTCTTGGGCATCGAGCTGCACACCCGCCGTCGCAACCGCATGAACGGTAAGGTGGCGGCCGTTACCGCGAACGGCTTTACCGTGCAGGTCGAACAGAGCTTCGGCAATTGCCCGCAATACATCCAGAAGCGCGCTTATACGTACCGGCCGGATGACGGCGCTCCACTGCCGCCGCGCGAGCAACTGACGGCGCTGGACGCCGCGGCGATGGCCCGCATCGCGGCGGCCGATACCTTCTTCATCGCCACCCACTGCGCGGCGGAGCAGGACGCGACGGCCGACGGCACGGCAGCGTACGGCGCGGATGTCTCGCACCGCGGCGGCAAACCGGGGTTCGTGCGGGTCGACGATGCCAATACGCTGACCTGGCCCGACTTCCTCGGCAATTTTCATTTCAATACGCTGGGCAACCTACTGGTCAACCCACGTGCCGGGCTGTTGTTCCCCGATTTCGACACCGGCGAGCTGCTCTACCTCGCCGGTCGCGGCGAGATCATTTGGGACGGCGACGAATTGCGTGGTTTCGCCGGCGCCGAGCGCCTGGTCCGTTTCCGGATCGAGCGGGTGGTGCGCCTGTCGGACCGGCTGCCGCTGCGTTGGCGCTTCGAAGAGGCGTCGCCCATCCTGGCCGGCACCGGCGACTGGCAAGCGGCGGAAGACGCGGTGACCTTGGGCCGGCTGGCGGATGTGTACCGGCCGTTTCGCGTCGTTCGCGTGGAGCAGGAAAGTGCGTCCATCAAGTCGTTTTACCTGGAGCCGGTCGATGCGCTGGGGCTGGCGCGCTATCAGCCCGGCCAGTTCCTGGCGATCCGCGTGCAGGTGCCGGGGCAAGGGGCGCAGTTGCGTACCTATACGCTGTCCCGCGCGGCCAACGGGCGCGACTACCGCATTTCGGTCAAACGTGCCGACGATGTGGTTTCCAACTACCTGCACGACCAGCTTGGCGTGGGCAGCCGGATTGAGGCGCTGGCGCCGCGAGGCCGCTTCACCCTCGATGCGGCCAGTACGCGTCCCATCGTGCTGCTGTCAGGCGGTGTCGGCATCACCCCGATGCTGGCGATGCTCGGCGCCTTGTTTCCCGAAGGCGGGGTAGGGCACCGACAGCGGTCGACCTGGTTCATCCACGCGGCGCGCAATGGCCGCGATCAGGCCTTTGGCTCGGCGCTGCGCGAGTTGGCCGAACGGCACGAGAAGCTGCGCGTGCACGTGCGCTATTCCCAGCCCGACGAGGCCGATGTGTTGGGCGTCACGCACGACAGCACCGGCCGGGTCGACGCCGACCTGTTGCGCAGCCTGCTGCCGCTCGACGATTACGACGTCTACCTGTGCGGCCCGGCCGGGTTCATGCACACCGTGTTCTGGGCGCTGCGCGGGCTGGGAGTCGCCAAGGAGCGCATCCACTACGAGTTCTTCGGACCGGCGGGCTCGCTGGACGAGGCGTCGCCGCCTGCCAGCGCGGCGGCACCGGATTCGGCCAGCCTCGCCCCGCAGAGGGTGCGGTTTGCCCGGGCCGGCAAGACGGTAGAGTGGGCACAGGGCAGCTTGCTGGAGCTTGCCGAGCAGGCCGGGCTGGACCCCGCCTTTAGCTGCCGGGGCGGCCTGTGCGGCAGTTGCACTACCCGTATCGTGGAAGGCGATGTGGTTTACCCGACGGTACCGCTGATCCGGCCCGCACCGGGCGAGGCGCTGATTTGCTGCAGTCAGCCGCTCGGCCGGCTGGTTCTCGACTTGTAGGGCGTTGGCCGACTGCATCGGTCGTGCCGGCGTGGTCGGAGCGGTCAGTCTTCCAGCAACTGGCGCAGCACCTTGCTCAGCACCGATGACACTGCTTCGCGGTTCAGGTCCGGGTGTGACACGCCGCGGCAGTTCAGGCCTTCGAACAGCGCGATCATCACGTCGACGCGGGCATCGATTTCTTCCTGGGGCAATGGCGGCAGACCGCGCTGCCGACGCCCGTTTTCTATCGTTTCGCGCAGCAGGTTTCGGCCAACCTCGTCCTTGGCACGGGCGAGCTTGGCCACTTCCGGGTTGCGCGACGATTCGGCCAGGATCTCCAGTTGCAGTGCCGACTCGCCTTCGTCGGTATGCGCGTCGATGTCGACGGCGATCTGCTTGATCATCGCCTTGAGGATGTCTTCCTTGCTCTTGAGCCCTTCCAATACCTCGACGATCCGCGCCAGATCGCGGTCGACGATCGCGGCGATGACCGCTTCCTTGTTCTCGAAGTAGTGGTAGATGTGGCCGACGCTCATGCCGGCTTCGCGGGCGATCTGCGCCATGCCGGCGCTGTGGAAGCCGTGGCGGCGGAAGCAGTCGGCGGCCGCGTCCAGTACCTGCTGGCGACGCAAGGCCGCGCTTTCGCGCTCACAGCGAACTGGATTCGGAACCATGTGACTCTCCTTGTTGTCTTTTTGTGTTTGCGTAGTACCGCGCGTAATTATTCGCTTGTCAGGCTTGTTGACCCGAACTTAGAATGCTCATTCTAGAATGATCGTTCATTCTAATTGTAAATCTGCGGTTCTTCCAAGTTACACGTCGCTCGCGACCGCCCGCCGTCCGGCTTGCCCGGCATCAGCGCGGAGTGTTGTTAACGCGGGCGATTTTGAGGGTGGTGATCGTTCCGGGGGTGACCGGGACGGTCTCGTTTTATCTGTAGAGGTGGTTTATGCAAAGTGGAACAAGACGCGCACTGTTCGCGATCGGCCTGATCGCCGGCAGCATCGCGCTGGCGGGTTGCGGCAAGTCGTCCGCCGCCAACGCGCCGGCAGCGGCTGGCCCGGTCGAGGTCGGGGTGGTGACGATCCAGTCACAGCGCGTCGCGCTGACCAGCGAGCTGGCGGGTCGCACCGCGCCGTATATGGTGTCGGAAGTGCGGCCGCAGGTCGGCGGCATTATCCAGAAACGCCTGTTCAAGGAAGGCGGCGAAATCAAGGCCGGCCAGGTGCTCTACCAGATCGACCCGGCCAGCTACCAGGCCGCCTACGACAGTGCCCGTGCGGCGCTCGACAAGGCGCGCGCCAACCTCGGTTCGGTCAAGCTCAAGGCCGACCGCTACAAGGAGCTGGTCGCGATCAACGCTGTGTCCAAGCAGAACTACGACGACGCTAGCGCCTCGTTGAAGCAGGCCGAGGCCGACGTCGCCTCGGCCAAGGCGGCGGTCGACACCGCGCGCATCAACCTCGACTACACCCGCATCACCTCGCCGATTTCCGGCCGCATCGGCCGCTCGCTGGTGACGCCGGGCGCGCTGGTGACCGCCAACCAGACGTTGGCGCTGTCGACGGTGCAGCAGCTCGATCCGATCTACGTCGACGTGACCCAGGCCAGCACCCAGGTGCTGAAACTCAAACGCGAACTGGCCAGCGGCCAGCTGCAAAGCGACGGCGAGAACGGCGCCAAGGTGAAGCTGGTGCTCGAGGACGGCACTGCGTACCCGCTCGATGGCCGTCTGGAGCTGTCCGAGGTCACCGTCGACCAGAGCACCGGCAGTATCACGCTGCGCGCGGTGTTCCCGAACCCGAAGCATGAGCTGCTACCCGGCATGTACGTGCGCGCCGAGCTGGTCGAAGGGGTGAAAAACGAGGCGATCCTCGCGCCGCAGCAGGGCATTACCCGCGACAACAAGGGCGGTGCGACCGCGCTGGTGGTCGGTGCCAATGGCAAGGCCGAATTGCGCCAGGTGATTACCAATCGTGCGTTGGGTGCCAATTGGCTGGTGACCAGTGGTCTTGCGGCCGGCGACAAGCTGATCGTCGAGGGGCTGCAGAAGGTCAAGCCGGGCGCGCCGGTGAAAGCGGTGCCGGCGAGCAATGTCGCGGCGGCTCCGGCTGCCAAACCGGTCGCTTCGGCGCCGGTAGCGGGCTGAGGCGGGGGATTACCATATGTCTAGATTCTTTATCGACCGGCCGATCTTCGCCTGGGTGATCGCGATCGTGATCATGCTGGCCGGCGCCTTGTCGATCTTCAGCCTGCCGGTGTCGCAGTATCCGGCGATTGCGCCGCCGTCGGTGTCGATCAGCGCCAACTACCCGGGCGCCTCGGCCAAGACGCTGGAAGACACCGTGACTCAGGTGATCGAACAGCAGATGAACGGCATCGACAACCTGATGTACATGGCGTCGACCAGCGATTCGTCCGGCAGTGCCACCGTTACGCTGACCTTCAAGGCGGGCACCAATCCCGACATCGCCCAGGTCCAGGTGCAGAACAAGCTGCAGCTGGCGACTCCGCTGCTGCCGCAGGAAGTACAGCAGCAGGGTATCCGGGTGGCCAAGGCGACCAAGAACTTCCTGCTGATCATCGGCCTGGTGTCGAGCGATGGCAGCATGAACAAGAACGACCTGGGCGACTACATCTCGGCCAATATCAAGGACCCGATCAGCCGCCTGCCGGGTGTCGGCGACATTCAGATATTCGGCTCGCAGTATGCGATGCGGATATGGCTCGATCCGAACAAGCTGAGCAGCTATCAGCTGACCTCGCTCGACGTCAGCAACGCGATCAGCGCGCAGAACGTCCAGGTATCGGCCGGTCAGCTCGGCGGTGCGCCGGCGGTGCCGGGGCAGCAGCTCAACGCGACCATCACCGCGCAGACCCGTCTGCAGACCCCGGAGCAGTTCGGCAACATCCTGCTGAAGGTCCGCCCCGACGGCTCCAAGGTGCTGCTCAAGGACGTCGCGCGGATGGAACTGGGGGGCGAGGACTACTCGATCCTGAGCCGCTACAACGGCAAGCCGGCATCGGGCATCGCGATCAAGCTCGCCAGCAACGCCAACGCGCTCGACACGGCCGCCGCGGTGCGCACCAAGATGGACGACTTGCAGAAGTTCTTCCCGCCGTCGCTGAAGGTGGTCTACCCGTACGACACCACGCCGTTCGTCAAGCTGTCGATCCACGAAGTGGTGAAGACGTTGGCCGAAGCGATCGTGCTGGTGTTCCTGGTGATGTATCTGTTCCTGCAGAACTTCCGCGCGACGCTGATCCCGACCATCGCGGTGCCGGTGGTGCTGCTCGGCACTTTCGGCGTGCTGTCGATCGCCGGTTTCTCGATCAACACCTTGACGATGTTCGGCATGGTGCTGGCGATCGGCCTGTTGGTCGACGATGCGATCGTGGTGGTCGAGAACGTCGAGCGGGTGATGAGCGAGGAGGGCTTGTCGCCTAAGGAGGCGACCCGCAAGTCGATGGGCCAGATCACCGGCGCCTTGGTCGGCATCGCGCTGGTGCTGTCGGCGGTGTTCGTGCCGATGGCGTTCTTCGGCGGCTCGACCGGCGCGATCTATCGCCAGTTCTCGATCACGATCGTGTCGTCGATGGCGCTGTCGGTGGTGGTGGCGCTTGTGCTGACCCCGGCCTTGTGCGCGACGCTGCTCAAGCCGATCGCCAAAGGGCATCACGCGGTCGATACCGGCTTCTTCGGCTGGTTCAACCGCACCTTCGACGCCAGCAACGCGCGCTACCAGTCGGTAGTGGGCCGCATGCTGGCCAAGAGCGGTCGCTACCTGATCATCTACGCGGCGATCATCGGCATCATGGCCTTCCTGTTCGTGCGCATGCCGACCGCGTTCCTGCCGGACGAGGACCAGGGCATCCTGTTCAGCAACGTCGAGTTGCCGGTAGGCGCGACCCAGGAGCGCACGCTGAGGGTGATCGAGCAGGCCGAGGGCCACTTCCTGAAGGGGGAGAAGGACTCGGTCGAGTCGGTGTTCTCGGTGGTGGGCTTCAGCTTCGCCGGCCGCGGGCAGAATATGGGCCTGACCTTCGTGAAGCTGAAGGACTGGGACCAGCGCACGGCGGCCGACCAGAAGGTGGGCGCGATCGCCGGCCGGGCAATGGCCGCCTTCGGCAAGATCAAGGATGCGATGGCGTTCGCGTTTGCGCCGCCGGCGGTGATGGAGCTGGGTAACGCCACCGGCTTCGACCTGCAGCTGCAGGACCGCGGCGGTGTCGGTCACGAGAAGCTGATGGAAGCGCGCAATATGCTGCTCGGCATGGCCAAGCAGAGCCACGACGTGGTGGCGGTGCGGCCGAACGGCATGAACGACAACCCGCAGTACAAGATCGACATCGATCAGGAGAAGGCCTCGGCGCTGGGGCTGTCGCTGACCGACATCAACAAGACCCTGGCGACCGCCTGGGGCGGCTCCTACGTGAACGACTTCATCGACAAGGGCCGGGTGAAGAAGGTCTACCTGCAGGCCGACGCGCCGTACCGGATGCTGCCAGAGGATGTCGACAAGTGGTTCGTGCGCAACGCCAAGGGCGAGATGGTGCCGTTCTCGGCGTTCTCGACCGCTCACTGGACCTACGGCTCGCCGAAGCTGGAGCGCTACAACGGCATCTCCTCGGTCGAGATCCTGGGGGCGCCGGCACCGGGCAAGAGTACCGGTCAGGCGATGAAGGCGATGGAGACCATGATCGCCAAGCTGCCGCCGGGCATCGGCTACGAATGGACCGGCCTGTCGTATGAGGAACGAGCGTCCGGTTCGCAGGCGCCGGCCCTGTACGCGATCTCGCTGTTGGTGGTGTTCCTATGCCTGGCCGCGTTGTACGAGAGCTGGTCGATCCCGTTCTCGGTGATGCTGGTGGTGCCGCTCGGGGTGGTCGGCGCGCTGCTGGCGGCGACGCTGCGCGGCCTGCCGAACGACGTGTACTTCCAGGTGGGCCTGTTGACCACCATCGGCCTGTCGGCCAAGAACGCGATCCTGATCGTCGAGTTCGCCAAGGAGCTACACGAGCAGGGCAAGAGCCTGTTCGACGCCACGCTGGAGGCGGTGCGGATGCGTCTGCGCCCGATCCTGATGACCTCGATCGCCTTCCTGCTCGGCGTGCTGCCGCTGGTGATCGCGCACGGCGCCGGTTCCGGCAGCCAGAACGCGATCGGCACCGGCGTGGCCGGCGGCATGATCAGTGCCACCGTGCTGGCGATCTTCTTCGTGCCGGTGTTCTTCGTCGTGGTGCACCAGCTGTTCAAGATCAAGGACAAGACGCCCGAGGGCGAGAGCCCGACGCAGCCGCCGGCACCGGTGGAGGAGCACTGAGATGAGACGAACCACACTTAGCCTGACCGTGCTCGCCGCGCTCCTGACCGGCTGCGGCACGCTGGCCCCGGACTACCATCGCCCCGCGCCGGGCGTGCCGACCAGCGTGTCCGGCCCGGCGTACAAAGTGGGCAGCGGCGACGCCAAGCTGTTCGCGGCCACCGGCTGGCGCGACTACTTCGGCGACGCCAAGCTGCAGCGGCTGATCCAGTTGGCACTCGACAACAACCGCGACCTGCGCGTGGCGGCGCTCAACATCGAGAAGGCGCGTGCGCAGTATCAGATCCAGCGCTCCGAGCTGTTCCCGAGTATCGACGCCAGCGGCAGCGGTACCGGCAAGCGTATCCCGGCCAGCCTGTCGGGCACCGGCGCACCGCTGATCTCGCATAGCTACAGCGCCGGTCTCGGTTTCGCCGCCTATGAGCTCGACTTCTTCGGGCGGGTGCGCAGCCTGAAGGACGCGGCGCTCGAGCAATACCTCGCGACCGAACAGGCGCGCGACAGCACCCAGATCAGTCTGATCGCCGAGGTGGCCAATGCCTACCTGACGCTCGGCGCCGATAATGAGAGGCTGCGCCTCGCCAAGGACACGCTGACGAGTCAGCAGTCCTCGTTCCAGCTGACCAACCGCAGCTTCGAGCTGGGCGTGGCGTCCGAGCTGGACCTGCGCCAGGCGCAGACCAGCGTCGAGTCGGCCCGGGTCGACGTGGCGCGCTACACCGGCCTGGTGGCGCAGGACGAGAACGCGCTGGCGCTGCTGGTCGGCACCGCGGTGCCGAGCGAGCTGCAGCCGGTCGCCGAGGTCGACACCGTCACCGCGGTGCAGGACGTCCCGGCCGACATCCCGTCCGAGGTGCTGCAGCGCCGCCCCGACATCCAGCAGGCCGAACACCTGCTGAAATCCGCCAACGCCAATATCGGCGCGGCGCGGGCGGCATTCTTCCCGAGCATCACGCTGACCGGCTCGGCCGGCGCCGCCAGCGCGCGGCTGTCCGACCTGTTCAAGGCCGGCGCAGGGGCGTGGAGCTTCATGCCGCAGATCAACCTGCCGATCTTCGACGGCGGTCGCAACCTCGCCAACCTGGACGTGGCCAAGACTGACGAGAAGATCGCGGTGGCCCAGTACGAGAAGTCGATCCAGGGCGCGTTCCGCGAAGTGGCCGATGCGCTGGCCACCCGCGGCACCATCGACGATCAGTTGACCGCCCAGCAGGCACTGGTCGACGCGACCAACCGCAGCTACACGCTGTCGGACGCGCGTTACCGCAAGGGGGTGGACAGCTACCTGAACGTGCTCGATGCGCAGCGCTCGCTGTACAGCGCGCAGCAGAACCTGATCACGATCCGTCTGGCGCGCCAGGCCAACCTGGTGACGCTGTACAAGGTGTTCGGTGGTGGCTGGCAGCAGGATCAGCCGACCAAGGCCGGCTGAGTCCGGTTCGGCCAACGTCAAAGCCCGCCTGGCACACCAGGCGGGCTTTTTTTACGGTTTTCGCGGAATAGTGGGAATTCGGGTTTGGGCTGTTTATGGGGAGCAGGTCACTCAGGGTAACTTATTGTCTCCCAGGGCAAATCAACGATGCCTCGCGTCATAGTTATTTAGATAGCAATTCATACTCATGCCTATAAACATCATAAATTCATGATTCTCTAATCAACAAAAGGTAAGCGGCTCGTCGATTTTACTTCACGTAAAGCTAGGCTGGAGTGGATCGAATGGATGCCTGACACCTTTCGAAGGACGTTCTCAACGAAGTGGCTGTAGGCGTCCAGATTCTTTGCAACAACCTGCAGCAAATAGTCGGCATCTCCAGTGATCTTGTGGCAGGACAGAACCTCTGGGTGTGCCAGGATCGTCTGCTCAAAACGGTTTGGGGCGTCATCGGCATGGACTCCGAAACTCAGCCTGACAAAGGCCAAAACGTCAAAGCCAAGTTTGCGACGATCAAGATTGGCTTGGTAGTCCTTGATGTAGCCCTCGTCTTCCAACCTCTTCAGTCTGCGCCAGCAGGGGGTCACACTTAGGGATAGTTGCTCAGCGAGCTTGGGGTTGGACATGGCGCCATCCTGCTGCAGAAGTCGCAAGATAGTCAGATCTGTATGGTCTAGTTCGTTTTTTAGTTTGTTCGCGCTCATTTTTGTGTCCAGATGTATGAATCTTTCTAAAATTTTAGCTTCTGAATGGTGGTAAAAGCAAAGAAAAACCTGCTGGGCGGCCACATACTTATTCCCGTCATCTTCCTCATATCCAGAGAACGACATGCTGACCATCTATAGCGATGCCCACAGACTTCATCACGCTACTGAATTGAAGGACGGCGTCCTGATGCCTTGCTTTGAAATGCCAAGCCGAGCGGACACGATTCTGTCTCGTGTAGAAGCAGTTGGTCTCGGCAAAGTGATAGCTCCTCGTGAGTACGACTCTTCTCACTATGCCCGCGTGCATAGTGAGCGTTACATCCGTTTCCTCGAAGGCGCGTGGGCCGAGTGGAGTGCGACTGGTAGAAAGCACGATGCCTTGCCCTTGATCTGGCCGGTGCGAGATCTACGAACGGATGTCGAGCCTGAGTACATCGACGGCAAACTTGGCTTCTATGCCATGGATGCCGGTGTCGCCATTACAGCCGGTACCTGGGATGCCGTACGTACCAGCGCCAACCTGGCTTTGACAGGCATGGCTGCCTTGCAAGAGGGCGAACAGAGCGCCTTTGCATTGTGCCGTCCGCCTGGCCACCATGCCGCTGCCGAGTACATGGGTGGCTACTGCTATCTGAACAATGCCGCTATTGCCGCGCAGTCATGCCTTGACCAAGGGGCGCAGCGCGTCGCGATTCTTGATGTCGATTATCACCACGGCAACGGTACTCAAAGCATCTTTTATAACCGCTCTGACGTGATGTTTACCTCCATTCACGGCGATCCAAAGAATTCTTACCCCTATTTCTTGGGGCATCGAGACGAGCAAGGTTCCGGTGCAGGTATGGGCTTTAACCACAATTACCCACTACCTCATGGGACTGGTTGGGCAAATTATGGCGCTGCACTTGAAGATGCCTGCCAAAGGATCGCCCGCTTTGCGCCAGATGCCATTGTGATATCGCTCGGCGTGGACACCTTCAAAGACGACCCGATTAGTCACTTCCTGCTTGAGAGTACGGATTTCTTGAAAATCGGCGAAATCATCGCAGGTATTGGGCGGTCAACATTGTTTGTAATGGAAGGCGGCTACATGGTCGACGACATCGGTGTCAATGCAGTAAATGTGCTACGAGGCTTTGAGGGAAATCGTTAAACGCTACTGCGTTTGAAATTTCGACGAGTGGGGTTGTGTTTATAACATCACTTCCTGGTAGGAGATTCTAAAGTGACATGTTTTGTTGATGTAGCAGTTATCAAACGATTGGTGGCTACCGTTGGGGTTGAAGAGTTCATGTCGGTTTTGGCAGGTTATATCGAGGCCGACTATTTGCGTTGGGGGGAGTTCCAAAAGTCAGCTCGAGTTGCCAATCATTCGATTGATGGTGTAATTGAGCTGATGCCTGTTTCCAGTAAGGAGTTATACGCATTTAAATATGTGAACGGCCACCCAAAGAACACCGCGAAAAATATATTAACGGTAATGTCCTTTGGTGCTTTGGCAGATGTTGATACAGGTTACCCGTTGTTGCTTAGTGAACTCACTATTGCCACCGCGCTTAGAACAGCTGCCACTTCTGCCTTGGTCGCTAAATATCTGGCTAGGTCGGATGCAAAATCGATGGCCGTTATCGGAAATGGTGCTCAGAGTGAGTTTCAGATTTTGGCTTTCAGAGCACTCGTTGGTATTGAAGAAGTACGTGTTTTTGATATTGATCCAGAGGCCACAAAAAAACTCATTAACAATCTTTCGAATATATCTGGCTTGAAAGTGGTGCCGGCCCAATCGGCCGCAGATGCAGTGAAAGATGTAGATATTGTCACGACGGTTACGGCTGACAAAACCAACGCAACGATTCTAACTCCGGAAATGGTTAAGCCTGGAATGCATGTTAATGCAGTTGGTGGTGATTGTCCGGGCAAAACAGAGCTTCATGCTGAAATATTGAAAAATGCACGCGTGTTCGTAGAGTTCGAACCTCAAACTAGGATTGAGGGTGACATTCAACAGATGCCGGAAGACTTCCCTGTGACCGAACTGTGGGAGGTGCTTGCTGGGAAAAGGGCCGGACGAGAAAGCGATGAGCAGATAACGGTCTTTGATTCAGTTGGATTCGCGTTGGAGGACTACTCGACGCTACGACTCATCAATGATCTAGAAAAAGGGCATCGGATCGGGGTGCGCGCAGATCTTATACCCGCTGTATCAGAGCCGAAAGATTTATATGGTTTCATGCGTCTGAAATAGGTAAGTGGAACTGCGGAATGATATATATAGCTTTCGCGGTGAAGCATAACGTTTCTTCCCTCGCTACTTATAATAACGCTCAATAAAGGCTGTTAATGACTTTGAGATATTGACCTGACGATAAGTGCTACCGCTTATAAAGGTGGCCTCAATAGTAACTTCCGTCATTAAATCAATTTAAATCTTGACGGATGTGTCATGTCCATATTTTCAGCAACAAAGCAACCAAGTCCAGATAGCTGGAAAGGAGAAGCCAGCGCTGGATGACCTGTAAGGCCCATCTAAATATTAGGAGAAATAGATGAGAAGCTTCATGAAACTGGGTGTTTGTGCTGTTGCAGTACTTTCTTTGACCGCATGTGGGAAGCAAACTCAATCTAACTCAGCATCAGCCTCTTCTGGAGAGGCCGGTGCCGATACGGTTAAGATCGGTCAGGTCTCAGCACTGACCGGCCCGACGGCGCATCTTGGCAAGGATGTTGAGCGTGGTGCTCAACTGGCCATCGATGACCTAAATGCCCAAGGGGTTGAAATCGGGGGCAAGAAGGTCAAGTTTGAGTTAATGTCCGAGGATGACCAAGGCGACCCGAAAATTGGTACCCAGGTTGCTCAACGTTTGGTTGACTCTGGAGTGAGTGGCATAGTCGGTCACCAGAACTCCGGCACAACTATTCCAGCTTCTAAAATCTATTCTGATGCCGGAATCCCACAGATTACTCCGTCCGCTACCAACCCCGACTATACCAAGCAAGGCTTCAAGACAACCTTTCGTGTTATTGCCAATGACGTACAACAGGGTACCGCTCTTGGGCAGTTCACGGTTGACGTACTGAAAGCCAAGAAAGTAGCCATCATTGACGATCGTACTGCGTACGGTCAGGGTCTGGCCGATGAGTACGAGAAAGCTGTCAAGGCCAAGGGTGCTAGCGTGGTGAAACGTGAGTACACCACGAACAATGCTACTGACTTCAATGCCATTCTTACTTCTATAAAAGCTACCCAGCCCGATGTGGTGTTTTATGGTGGCATGGATGCTCAAGCTGGTCCGTTGGCCAAGCAGATGACGCGGCTTGGGATTAAGGCAAAGCTGATGGGAGGGGACAGCATGCAGACTCCCGAGTTTATTAAACTAGCTGGCGAGGCGGCGGAAGGTCAGTATGCTTCAACCTGCGGGGTCCCTCGCGAAAAGATGCCTGGATTTGCTGGCTTCGCGAATAAGTATAAAGCCAAGTTCAACGCAGAAGTACAGGTATTTTCTCCGTACGAATATGATGCCGTTCGCGTGCTGGTTGATGCAATGAAACGTGCTGGATCAACCGATCCGAAGAAATACCTCGCTCAAGTTGGCAAAACCGATTACTCCGGCATCACGGGAAAGATTGCCTTCGATGACAAGGGGGATATCAAGAATGGTGCCGTAACTGTTTACCAAGTAAAGAATGGTAAATGGGTCGTCGTTTCTACTGTTGGTTAAGGGGCTCTAGCAAATGCGCCATGTATATTCACTAACTAAAGTGAATTCCATATATGCTTTAACTCAATGTAAAACAGCGCTAAGCAAGCCCCTTGCCACTGCACTCATAGTTCAAGCAAAAGATGGAAGGTGTAGTCTGTCATGCTGAGAGCAGCAGTATTTTTACTGAGCCGTTTCCGAGCCAGCAATCCGCTGGCTTTTTTTAAGCTCTGTTTAGAAAACTGTGCCTCGTTTCAGACGTCCGTAAAACAGGGTCCCACGTAATATCGTCGGGATTTCAATAAAAGGAGAACTCCCATCGTGGACATATTTGTTCAACAAATCCTAAATGGGCTGGTGCTGGGTAGTATCTACGCGTTGATCGCATTGGGCTACACCATGGTGTACGGCATCATGGGCTTGATCAACTTCGCGCACGGTGAGGTGGTGATGATCGGGGCCATGGTCACCATTTCCGTTATTTCGGCGCTGATGGGCGCGGGCCTTAATCTGCCCGGGCCGCTGCTGGTGTTGATCGGCCTGTTGATTTCCATTCCCACGTGTATGTTGCTGGGCTTCGTCATCGAGCGGGTCGCCTACCGCCCCTTGCGCAACGCACCGCGGCTGGCACCGCTGATCAC